>JBOHTE010000264.1:0-2377 GCA_050733555.1 Gemmatimonadaceae bacterium
ATGAGTTGGGTATCGACGCCAAAGACCTGGTCCATCGCGGCATCGACCTGCGCAGCGGTGTAGAAACCAACGCTGAGCGCACGCACCGACAGGCCGATGAGCTCCTCGAGCGCGGGAAGGTCCGCGATGGTGGTGACGCGTACCGGGTGCACGTGGGATTCGTGAGAAATCAGATCAGAGACGATAGACATCCCGTCGATGTCCGATCTTGACCACCATGACCCGCAGAATGTCATCCTCGATCTCGTAGAGGATCCGGTAATCCCCTTGCCGGAGCAGATATCGTTCCTGCCCGGAGAGTTTCTCCGCGCCTGGTGGTCGCGGATCCTGTGCCAGGGTCTGGATGCGAGTCACGATGCGCCTCCTGTCCTTCGGGGGCACCTGCCCCAGTTCCTTGGCCGCCGACCGCTTAATCTCGAGGTTATAGCTTGCCACGCCGCTTCAGATCCTTGAGGACATCCTCAAAGGCGAGCGACGGTTCCCTGGCCCGAGCGGCGAAGGCTGCCAGGTCCTCTGCGTCCTCGGCCAGGCTGGCCCGGATTGCGGCATTGACGAGGTCCGAGAGGCTCCGCTCGGTCGAGGCGGCCTTGATCCGGAGAGCCCGATGGAGGGAGGGGTCGAAATAGACGGTAGCGCGCTTGAGAGTAGCCATGCTGTACTATAACGCTATAGCGTCTTGACGTCAACGTGACGTGCCGGGTGCCATCTCCCAGAATCTGTAGTGAGGAGATTCTCCACGGCTTCGGCGGCTATTGGACGTGGACCTCGCGATTTCCACGTAATTCCACCAGTGGCTCGCCGTCCTGCAGCAGGGCCGCGGCGCGCGACCACTCCGCTCGGAAGATCGCGCGCAGTCGGGCGTTGGAGACGTTCCCGCAGGTCACCCACAGCAGTTGTGGCGGAGGCCCTTGCTGCTCCAGGAGCGTTACGAAGTCCGCATCTTTCGCCACGACCACCGCCCCGCGCTCGCGTGCCGCGGCAAAGATTTCGCGGTCCGTGGCTCGCAACAGTCCCAAATCCTCGACGTGGGTCGCGTCTACACCGTGCTCGGTTCGGAGCCAGCGCGCCAGCGCTGGCGGCAGCTGCGCATCGATCCAGATTCGCAGTGCAGATACGGGCACTCAGGCAGCGAGCACCGGGTGATCGAGGCGCCGCGCGGCGTATTGCAACGAGGCTGTAATGTCCTCGCGCTCGAGGTACGGGAAGTCGGCCAGGATCTCGTCGGGGGTTTGCCCGGCCGCGAGCAGCTCGAGGATGTCGATCACGCGAATGCGCATGCCCCGGATGCAGGGGCGCCCGCCACACTGCTCCGGGTTGAGCGTGATGCGGTCAAGGAGGTCTGCCATGGTCGGCTCCGGGCGAGGGACTGGGAATAAATAGACGCAGACCATGCCTCCCGTACAAGGGCTTCCATGCTGACCAACGTCTGAATTGAACCGTAACGAAGCGGTAAACTCGCCGCGCGCCGCCTGAGTAAACGAGTAGATCGCACGACTATTGGAAGTGGACTTCCGCAGCGGCTCGGACTCGGGCACTACGAGGACGCTGGCACGTGGGCGACCGCTCGTCTCGTCGTACACGACGCGGTGAGATCGACTGTCGAATCAGAGTTGTCAGCGAGTGCCGGTGGGCCGCAAGCCGCAGGTCACCTACACGCGAATCAGCCGGCACGCTTGAGGGGCTTGATCCGCGCGTGGGTGCGCGCCGCTGGTCCGTGCGCCGCGTGATACAGATCCCACGCCAGTTGCAGGTTGAGCCAGAATTGCGCCTCCACGCCGAAGAGCCGCTCCAGACGCAGCGCCGTGTCCGGAGTCATGTCGCGCTTCCCGTGCACCAGTTCATTCACTCGCGGATAGGACACGCCGAGGCGTGCGGCCAACTCGGTCTGCGAGAGCGCGAGCGGCTTCAGGAATTCTTCGAGCAGCATCTCACCCGGATGGGTGGGCGACCGGTTCGTTGGAATGCGTACCATAGCGTCCCCGCGCATCGTGTTCACCGGAAATCAGCCGGCCGTCCGACGCTGGAGCACGACATGCAGCGCCTTCTCCGACGCCACGAACTGCGCGCATTCGTATCCCAGGGACTTGAGGTCAACGCCCTCGAACAGTCGCTCGCCTTTTCCAAGCAGAACCGGCGCGATCGCAATGTGCAGCTTATCGACCAGCCCCGCGCGAAGGTACTGCTGGACGGTGTCGGCCCCGCCGCCGATGCGCACGTCCATTCCATCCGCCGCCGCGCGTGCCTGGTCGAGCGCCTCGTGAATGCCGCCCGTGACGAAGTAGAAGGTCGTGTCGCCTTTCATCTGAAGGGGCGGCCGCGCGTGATGGGTGAGGACGAAAATCGGAACGTGATAGGGCGGGTCGTCGCCCCACCAACC
>JBOHTE010000265.1:0-6700 GCA_050733555.1 Gemmatimonadaceae bacterium
GTTCACGCTTTCGGAGCCCAGGCTCCTGCACGAGAACACCAGGGCGGCCTTCGAGTCGTCGCGCTTCGTGTACTTCGCGAAGGGACTCACGGCGCTGTTCCACTGGGAGCACGGATCGCCGCTGCCGGCAGGTCGCAATAACTGCAGCGCGGGCCCGGCTCCTACCATCACGAGTCGCGAGAACATGCCGGCATCCACGTACTGCTTCGACTTGTCATCAATCACCAGCGTGCTGCCCTTGGCCGGATCGAGCACCAGCGCGCCGAACCCCGACGTGTCGCCCGACTGGATGCGCACCTTGCCGTTTCCGAAAAAGATGTGCGTGGCGGGCTTGTCGGGGTGCGTGGGGTCAATGAGGTCCGCGGAGAATGGATCGCCGGTGAGCGCGGCGCCGCCGCCGCCGATCAGGTCCCGGCCAATGCAGCCGTTCAGAGGCAGCGCAATGCAGACTGCAAGTGTGCCGAGTGCCAGCGTGATGCGCGAAGACATGTCCATGGAGCCTCCGGTCGCGAAGGGTCGGAATGACGAATGCACGGGCGCCGCGACGCCTCCCGCGAGTGCCATCGATGGACGGAACTATCGCTCTCATGAGGCGAGGTCGCCAGATAGCGGTGGAATTTGCTGGTGACCCTGCGGGCTGCTCACCTCACCGCTCGAAACGCCGGCTCGTTCCTGGAGCGCGCGCTATTCTCTGTGATGGCGCGGAACGGCAGGGCTTGCCATACGAGCCATACCAGTGATATTGTCACCCGTATGAAGACAACCATAGATATTGCCGACCCCCTGTTGCGCCGGCTGCGCGCCCTCGCCGCCCGCCGTCACACGACGATGCGCGCCCTCATCGAGGCTGCTCTGCGCGACGCACTGGACCGGCAGGAGCGGCAGCCGCCCCCGGCACCGCTCGAGACCCCTACTTTTGGAGGCAAAGGCCTGCAGCCCGGAGTGACGTGGGACGATTGGGCCGGCATTCGCTCCGCCGCATACGAGGGGCGCGGCGCGTGATCGCGGTTGACACGAACATCCTGGTGCACGCGCACCGGGCCGATTCGCCCTGGCACGACGCGGCGGCCGAGCGACTTCGCGAGGTCAACGCGAGCGCGTGGGGCATTCCGTGGCCGTGTATCCATGAGTTTCTCGCCATCGTCACCCACCCAGGGATCTTCGATCCACCCACGCCAGCCGCCTTGGCGCTCGATACTGCTGCCGTCTGGGTCCAGGCGCCAAACGTCGTCCTGCTCGCGGAGCAGCCGGGATACTGGGACGTGTTGCGTGATCTGCTGCGTCTGAGCCGCGTAACTGGACCGCGCGTTCACGATGCGCGCGTGGCAGCGCTCTGCCTGCTGCACGCGGTGGACGAACTGTGGACGGCCGACCGGGACTTCAGCCGCTTTGGCGGACTCCGGGTGCGAAACCCGCTCGTGGCGTAGCGCACACGCTCGACATCCTGGATATCCTCTGTGAGCCAGCACGTATGGCCGCGACGACGACACCGAAGGTCAGTCCAGTCTACCACTCACGACCCTCGGTGCGCCTCGTGCTTCGCGATCACACCTCAGAGCTATACCGGCATGATGTCGGTCGTGTTCTCGCACGTCGCGACAGGGTTCCACGGCGCGAAGATCCCGTTGGGGTTGTTCTTCCACACCCACGCGTGCAGCCCCCAGAGCTGGAACATGTCGTTCTGCTGGAACTGCTGCCCGAACAGTACCGGCGGTGCCGCGTCCCGGCTGTGGAATGTGTAGGGGATGATGTACTCCACCGCCACGAGCCGTAGTCGTCCGTTCTTCTCGGGCTCATACAGCAGGAGCTGTGGTTTGGTCACGCTCACGCTCCCGTCAATCAGGCTGGTGTTCCCGTAGTGGAATCCCATCGTGCCGGCGGAACTGAACATGCACGAGGTGATCTTGGCGCTCCAGCCGGCGTCCGATGCGCGGTTGAAGTCCTGGAACGGAGCCGTTGCGCGACGGAGCGCGGCGAGGTCGCGCAGCACGCTGGCGTCGAGCCCGCGGTCGGCTGCGGCCTGCGACTGCGCGCCGGCGGCTGGTGCGCGTGATGCGACGGCGGTGGGTGCGCGGTCGTTGCCACATCCGGCGAGCAGGGCAATGCCCACAGTGAGCGCAGCGATCTGCTTCATGGGGTTCTCCGTGGTGAGGGGTTGTCGCGAGCGGACTGGTCCGGGTCGGTGGCACCGCGCGGGCTGCCCCGCAACAGCGTTACGAGGTCGTGCTGCTTCCGGTAATAGCGGGAAATCGCGGAAAATCGGCTCACCGGTGCTGCCGGCGGCACTCGACCTCACGGCCACGGCCGGGCGGCACGATGAAGCCATGAGCGATCCGCATCAGGTCCTTGGCGCGGTCCTCGGCTGTGGACTATTATTGCCCTCGACCCACGACGGCGGCTGTGCCAACGCCGTGCCCGCCCAATCCGACATGACGCCCCGAACCAGCACCCACCACACGTCCCGGTGACCACCCTCCGCACCGACCTGCAACGCGCCCTCGGCGATGCCTACCGCCTCGAGCGCGAACTGGGCGGCGGCGGCATGAGCCGCGTCTTCGTGGCGGAGGAGCTGCGCCTCGAACGCAAGGTCGTCGTCAAGGTCCTCTCCCCGGATCTGGCGCAGGGGTTGAGCGCCGAGCGGTTCGAGCGCGAGATCCGCACGGTGGCGGCGCTCCAGCAGGCTAACATCGTGCCGGTGCTCACGGCGGGCGAAACCGACGGGCTCCCGTTCTACACGATGCCGTTCGTGGAGGGTGAGTCGCTGCGCGCGCACCTTGCGCGCGGCCCGCTCCCGGTGGGCGAGGTGGTGAGCGTGCTCAAGGACGTGGCCAGGGCGCTGGCGTACGCGCACCAGCGCAGCGTCGTGCACCGCGACATCAAGCCGGACAACGTGCTGCTCTCGGGGGGCACGGCGGTGGTGACCGACTTCGGGATCGCGAAGGCCATCAGCGCGGCCCGCACCGTGGCGCCGGGCGCCACGCTCACGCAGCTCGGCACGTCCATTGGCACGCCGGTGTACATGGCGCCCGAGCAGGCGGCGGGCGACGCGGACATCGATCACCGCGCGGATATCTACGCGCTGGGCGCCATGGCCTACGAGCTGCTCACCGGGCAGCTCGTGTTCCCCGACAGAACGGCACAGCGCATGCTCGCGGCGCACATGAGCGAGACGCCCCGACCCATCGCCGAGCTGCGGGCCGACGTGCCCGCGCCGCTCGCCGAGCTGGTGATGCGCTGCCTGGACAAGAATCCGGCGCGCCGGCCGCAGTCGGCCGGCGAGATCGTGCGCGCGCTCGATACGCTGTCCAGCGCGGGCGGCGCCGCCATGCCCGCGGTGCTGCTCGGTGGGCCCGCCATGTTCTGGAAAGCGCTCGCGGTGTACGCCGTGGCGCTCGTCGTGGTGGCCATCATCGCCAAGGCCGCGATCGTCGCCATCGGGCTGCCCGCCTGGGTGTTCCCGGGCTCGCTCATCGTGATGGCGCTCGGGCTCCCCGTGGTGCTCTGGACGGGGTACGTGCAGCACGTGACGCGGCGCGCCCTCACGGCGACGCCGACCTTCACGCCCGGCGGCACTCCCGCGACCGCGCACGGCACCATCGCCACGATCGCGCTCAGGGCCGCGCCCAACGTGAGCTGGTACCGCACGGCGCGCGGCGGCATGTACGCGTTCGGCGCGTTCGTCGCCGCCATTGCCGTGTTCATGGGACTGCGCGCGCTCGGCATCGGACCGTTCGGCTCGCTGCTCGCCGCTGGCCGCCTCAATCGGCACGACTCCATTCTGCTCACCGATTTCCGCACCACGAACGTGGATTCCTCGCTCGGGCGCGTGGTGAGCGATGCGGTGCGCGCCGGGCTGTCCGGGTCGTCCGCGTTCACGCTCGTGCCGCCGGCGGAAATCGTATCGGCGCTCCAGTTGATGCAGCGGCCGGCGACGACGCGCGTGGACTCCACCGTCGCGCGCGAGATCGCGCAACGCAAGGGGATCAAGGCGATCGTGGACGGCGAGGTGACGGGTGTGCCGGGCGGCTACATCGTCTCGATCCGTCTCATCCGCGCCGACTCCGGCAGCGAGCTCGCCTCGTTCCGGGAAACCGGCGACGGGCCGCGCGGTCTCATCGACGCCGCCGACCGGCTGGCCCGTGCGCTGCGGAGCAGGGCCGGTGAATCGCTGCGCGAGGTGAACGCGACTCCGCCACTCGCGCAGGCGACGACAGGGTCACTGGATGCACTACGAAAGTACAGCGAAGGCGCGCGGGCCAACGCGCTCGGCGACAATCGGTCGGTCGCCATGGCGCGCGCCGCAGTCGCTATCGACTCCACCTTCGCATCGGCATGGAGCCTGCTCGCCGCGACGCTCTCGAATTACGGGGGAACGCACTCCGCCATCGACTCGGCGATCACGCAGGCATATCGCTACAGGGACCGGCTTCCCGCCACGGAACGCGACCTGGTGGCCGCGCGATACTTCGGACTCGGCCCCGGCCGTGACCGTGCCAGATCCATCGCCGCGTACGAGGCCATCGTGCAGCGTGACAGCACTGACCCCGTAGCGCTGATCAATCTCGGTGAGGTGCTGCGGAGCCGCCGCGAGTTTGCGCGGGCCGAGTCACTCAACCTCGCGGCTGCCCGCTTCGACTCCGGCAGCGCAACCCAGCTCGGCAACGCCGTGGAGCTCCTGCTGGACCAGGGGAAGCTTGGGGAAGCGGCGGCAACAGTGGCGCGCCTTGGGAAGGTGTCGCCGGAGTATGGCCTGGCTCGTCAGGGGTACCTGTGGTTCGCGCAGGGAGACGAAGGGAGGCTGCGATCGCTCACCGACAGCCTGCATCGAGTGGGCGGTGAACCGTGGAGTCGCATTGGGCTGCCGGCGACTGCATCCCTGGCGCTCATGGACGGCCGGCTTCGGGATTTCGCATCGCTGACCGCCGAAGTTGATTCCAGCCGTCTGTCCTCCAATCCGGATGACGCCATCCAGCTGATCGCGCTGGAGATCGCGGTGAAGGGTCCGTCAGCGCTGGATGTCGCGCGGCTCGACACCGCCATCGCGCGCGTGCCGTTTCGCGAGCTGCCCATGGTGGATCGTCCCTATCTCGTTTCGGCCGCTGCCCTGGCCCGGGCCGGCGAGGCAGGAAAGGCGCACGCCATGATCGAGCGCTATCGCGCGGAAGTCACCGACACGTCGCTGCGGCGCGTTCAGGAGTCGGAACTGCATCGCGCGCTCGGCGAGATCGCGCTGGCCGATGGCAAGCCGCGGGATGCGCTCACGGAGTTTCGCCGCGGCGACGTGGGGTACGATGGCGCGCCTGTAGATGAATGCGCGCCCTGTCTGGCGTTCGACCTGGCGCGTGCCCATGACGCGGCGGGAAACGCGGACTCCGCCGCCGTGTTCTTCGAGAAGTACCTCGCGACGCCCGCGTGGTTCAAGGCCGACCCGGGAATGGATCCGCTTCGCGTGCCGGCCATTCGCGAGCGGCTGGGGCAGTTGTACGAGTCGATGGGGAAAACCGACAAGGCGGCGGAGAACTATCGCGCGTTCATCCAGCTCTGGAAGAATGCCGATGCTGAACTGCAGCCGCGCGTGGCCGACGCACGGCGGCGTCTGGCGCGATTGACACCAGTGGAGAAGGGCGGACGATGATGTGAGCATGGCGGCGGACCGAGCACGAGCGTTACCAGTTCGATAGCTGTTCGGCCGCATTGCCACCGGGTTGCACCTTCTGCATACTGCCGTGTGTTCCGATACACCGTAGTTCCGCGGTCATCACGCCATCCAGCTACCCCTCCTCATGTCTCGGCATCGCACCGCCTGCTCACTGTTCACCCGCCGCGCCGTTCACGCGCTCGCGCTCTCATGCGCTGCCGCCGCCGTCGTGCTCGTGCTGTCATCGCGGCCCGCGGTCGCACAATCGTCCGCGTCCAGGGCAGCCCCTGTCTTCTCCAACGGCATGGCCCAGGTCGTCCCCGCCTTCGATGACTCCAGTACATGGATCCGCCAGGATCTCTGGGTGGAAACCAACCTCGACAGCGATCACGATGGCAAACCCGATCGCGTGCACGTGGACGTCACGCGCCCACGCCAGACCGAGACCGAGGGGCTCAAGGTCCCTGTTATCTACGGCTCCAGCCCCTACTACGCGGGCGTCGCGCAGAATCAGGTCAATTGGGATGTGAAGCTCGAGCTGGGTGCCACGCCGCATCGGCGCGGGCTCATGCTGTCGGCGCCCTATGAAGGCGAACGCACGCGCATCTCCAACCAGTTCGTCGACGAATGGGTGCCGCGCGGCTTCGCCGTCGTCCACTCCGAGGCGCTGGGTACGGGACGCTCCGAGGGATGTCCCACTGTGGGCGGCGTCAACGAGCGCATGCCCATGAAATTCGTCATCGACTGGCTCAACGGTCGCGCGAAAGGGTTCACCACCGAGACGGGCAACGTTGAAGTCAGCGCGACGTCGTGGTCCACGGGCAAGGTCGGCATGATGGCACGTCGTATGAGGGCACGCTGCCGCTCGCCGCGGCCACCACCGGCGTCGCGGGACTCGAGGTGGTGATTCCCGTCTCACCGAACACGTCGTACTACCACTACTATCGCTCCAACGGGCTGGTGCGCTCACCCGGCGGCTACCTCGGCGAAGACGTCGATGTGCTCTACGACTTCATCGCGAGCGGCGACACGGCGATGCGCGCCACGTGCCAGCGCATCTGG
>JBOHTE010000266.1:0-1085 GCA_050733555.1 Gemmatimonadaceae bacterium
TCGAACGGGATGAGGCGACGCGCATCGGGATGCACGATGTGGACGCACGTCTTCTTCACCGAGCGCACGTCAAAGGCGTATGCGTCGATGAACTGCATGATGAGAACGCGAAAGATGTTCGCGTAGCCAAGCTGCGATGGCGCCTGGATGGCCGGCAGGCAGCAGAGCAGGTCGCGCAGCGTCGCGGCGCCGGACTCGGGTGAATGATTGGTCGCGAACAGCTTGAAGATGCTCTCGCGCACGGCCTCGTCCTGCTCATACACGATGGTGTTCCGGCCTCCGGAGATGAGGACCTGCGGATCGATCAATCCCGTGAGCGGCAGCACCTGGCCACCGAGCTTGAGCGCGTACGCCATGGCCAGGGAATCCGGGCGACACGGCACCGGCATCACGTCCTCGAGGCGGAACACGGTGGTCTGCTCGAGGATGCGGCGCCGTACTTCCGTGAGCGTGAGCCGGTCTGTCGCGGGGTTGAAGTGATCGAGTCGGCCGGCGGCCTGCACGGGTTGCAGGGTCACGCCGCGCACGCAGGGCTGCTGGAGCGCGAAGTCAATGATCGCACCGATCTCGTAATCGTTGACGCCCTTCTTCACCGTCACCACCAGCGTGGTGGAGACGCCGAGCCGGTTGAGCCGTTCGAGCTCCTGCTCGCGAATGCGCCGCAGATCAGCGCCGCGAAGATCCATCAACGCGTCGCGCTCGAACGAGTCGAACTGCAGATAGATCTCGGACTCCGGCATGTACCCCGCGAGCCGTTCGGGGAACGCCTCGCTGCGCGCGATCTCGATGCCGTTGGTGTTCACCATGAGGTGCCGAATGGGACGCGCCTTGGCGAGATCCAGCACGGCGAAGAAGTCCGGATGGATGGTCGGCTCGCCGCCGGAAATCTGCACGACGTCGGGAGACCCCTCGTTCCGCACCACGGCGTCGAGCATCCGCTCGATGTGCTCGAGGCTGCGATAGTGCTGGCGATCCGGTCCGCTCGTCGCGTAGCAGATCGGGCAGCGCAGATTGCACGCGTCGCAGATCTCGACGAGCGAGAGGCACGAGTGCTGTTCGTGATCCGTGCACAGACCGCAATCATA
>JBOHTE010000267.1:0-4966 GCA_050733555.1 Gemmatimonadaceae bacterium
GCTAGATCTGTAGCCCGGCCCCCGTGCGCCGGGCGCGACCCTCGCCGGAGATTCGCCATCGTGGCACAGAACGTCTACTTCTTCGGGAACGGCATGGCCGAAGGAACCCGGGACATGAAGTCGATCCTGGGTGGCAAGGGGGCAAATCTGGCGGAAATGACGAACCTGGGCATTCCCGTGCCTCCAGGTTTCACGATTGCCTCGTCCGCCTGCATTGCCTTTCTGCGCGATGGCAGCATTCCCGCCGCGCTGCACGACGAAGTCGAACAGAATCTCGGACGCCTCGAACTGGTCACGGGGCGCACACTCGGCGATGCGGCCAACCCGCTTCTGGTGTCCGTGCGCTCCGGCGCCGCCGTGTCCATGCCCGGCATGATGGAGACGATTCTCAATCTCGGGCTGAATGATCGCGCGGTGCAGGGCCTCGCGATGCAGAGTGGCAGCGCCCGGTTTGCCTACGACTCGTACCGCCGCTTCCTCCAGATGTATGGCGGCGTCGTGCTGGGCGTCCCAACGCATGACTTCGAGCAGCTCCTCACGGCCAAGCGCGTGGGGGGTGGCGTGTCATCCGACGCAGAGCTGAGCGAGGACGCGCTGCGCAATCTCGTGGAGGAATACAAACAACTCGTGAAGGGGCGCACGGGCCACGAATTCCCCATGGACCCGAAGGAGCAGTTGTGGGGCGCCACGCAGGCCGTCTGGCGTTCCTGGACGCTCAAGAAGGCGGTGGACTATCGCAAGGTGAATGGCATTCCGGATACACTCGGTACCGCGGTCAACATCGTGGCGATGGTGTTCGGCAACATGGGTGACGATTCGGGGACGGGCGTCGCCTTCACGCGCGATCCGTCCACGGGCGAGAAGCGATTTTTCGGCGAATTCCTGGTCAACGCGCAGGGCGAGGACGTGGTGGCAGGCATTCGGACGCCGTTGCACATCGACGAGATGGCCGCGCGACTCCCCGGGGCGTGGAATGATCTCCTCGCCACGCAGGAGCGGCTCGAGCGGCACTACCTCGACATGCAGGACATTGAGTTCACCGTGGAGCGCGGCACGCTCTACATGCTGCAGACGCGCACCGGCAAGCGCACCGCGGCGGCGGCGGTTCGCATTGCCGATGAGATGGTCGCCGAGGGATTGATCACGAAAACGCAGGCGGTGCAGCGCGTGGATGCGGCTCAGCTTGACCAGCTCCTGCACCCGATCATCGATCCGGCGGCCCGGGCCACGCCGATCGCCACGGGGCTGCCCGCCAGTCCGGGAGCCGCGAGTGGGGTGGCGGTCTTCGACCCGGACGTCGCCGAGCAGCGCGCCGCGGGGGGCGAACGAGTCATCCTCGTGCGCGAGGAGACCACGCCGGAGGACTTTCACGGTATTGTCGCGGCACGCGCAGTGCTCACGGCGCGCGGCGGAATGACGAGTCACGCGGCGGTGGTTGCGCGTGGCATGGGCAAGTGTGCGATCGTCGGGTGCAAGGAGATCACGGTGGACGCCGTGCACCGGCACTTTACCGTGGATGGACGCCAGGTGAATGAGGGTGACTGGATCACGCTGGATGGCGCCAGCGGTCGCGTCTTCGTCGGCGACCTGCCAACGGTGCCGAGCGATGTCGTCCGCGTCGTTTCCGGATCCATGCGCGGCGACGCGTCAGCGACGTACGAGTCGTTCTCCCGGCTGTTGCAGTGGGCGGACGAGGCACGCGTGCTGCAGGTGCGGGCGAACGCCGACACGCCGGGCGACGCGCGCATTGCCCGGGCGTTCGGCGCCGAAGGCATCGGGCTCTGTCGCACGGAGCACATGTTCTTCGAGGGAGATCGGATCACGGCGATGCGCGAGATGATCGTGGCGCGCGATGAAGCCGGCCGCCGCCGAGCGCTGGCGAAGCTGCTTCCCATGCAGCGTCAGGATTTCCTGGGAATTTTCGAGGCGATGGAGGGGCTGCCGGTCACCATCCGCCTGCTCGATCCGCCGCTGCACGAATTCCTGCCGCACGGTGGCGAGGATGCGAAACGCCTCGCGTTCATGCTCGGCATGCCGCGCGATGAGCTGGCGCGCATCGTGGAGTCGCTGCGGGAAACGAATCCGATGCTCGGACACCGCGGCTGTCGCCTTGGCATCACGTATCCCGAGATCACCGAAATGCAGGGGCGCGCCATCTTCGAGGCGGCCGTCAGGGCCAAGCGACGTGGCATTGATGTGAAGCCGGAGATCATGGTGCCACTCGTTTCCACGGTGAAGGAGTTCACCAATCAGCGCGCCATCATCGAGGATGCCGCGCGGCAGGTGCTTGGCGCGATGGGTGAAGAGCTGCACTACACCGTCGGTACGATGATCGAACTCCCCCGTGCGGCGCTCACGGCCAACGAGATTGCCGCCGAGGCGGACTTCTTCTCCTTCGGCACGAATGACCTCACCCAGACGACGCTCGGACTGAGCCGCGACGATGCGGGACGGTTCCTGCCGCTCTACGTGGATCGCGGCATCTATCCCGACGATCCGTTCCAGGTGCTGGATGTGTCTGGCGTGGGCAAGCTGATCACATATGCCGTGTCTGAGGGACGGCGTGCGCAGCCGGGACTGAAGGTCGGGATCTGCGGCGAACATGGCGGCGAGCCGCGCTCCGTTGCCTTCTGCCACAAGGCCGGTCTGAACTACGTGTCGTGCTCGCCGTATCGCGTGCCGATTGCGCGGCTCGCTGCCGCGCAGGCGGCCTTGGCGACGCCCTGAGTCAGCGCTGCTCGCCGTACGCGGAGTGCACGAGCGCCGCGATCTCCAGCGCGTTGGTGGTGCCGTAGTTCGCGTAGCAGTTGTTCATGAGCACGTGGGCTTCACGCACGCGTGACGCAACGGACTGGATGCGTGGCACCCACTCCAGCAGCTCATCCGGATCGTAGAGATAGCGGTAGCGCTCCACCGTGGCGACGCCCTTGCGCTCCCACGTGTCGGCGCGCCGGCCGTGCATGCGGAAAATCGCGAGCGCGCTGGATGTGACGGCGGCAATGGGCGGCACGCTGCTCGCGAGACCCTGGGGCTCATCCACGATGACGAACGGCAGCCCGTTTTCCTCGAGAAAGCGGATGGTGTCGTCCGCATGATGCGCGTCGAACCAGCGGGCCGAACGGAATTCCACGGCGCAGACCACATCCTCGAGACGCCGTTGCGCATCGAGAATCGCTGCCCTGCTGGCATCGCCGGGCATGAACCAGCGTGGATACTGGAGGAGAATGGAGCCGAGCTTTCCCGATCCCTGGAGCGGTGCGAGTGCCTCGAGAAAACTGTGCCAGAGTTCATCGAGCAGTTCGTCGGGCAGGTCCTTGCCATAAATTCGCGTCTTGTCGCCGAGCGCTCCCGGGAGCGCATCGCGAAACGCTTTCGGCAAGCGCTGCACTTCCGATGGCTGCCCCGTCATGAGGGCGTGCGCCTTCACGTCGAAGGTAAACCTCGCCGGCGTGCGCTCCACCCAGAGTTCGGCGACGCGTCGCGCGGGAAGCGCATAGTACGTCGAGTCCACCTCCACGAGCGGAAAGCGTGACGCGTAGTAGCGCAGCCGGTCCTCCGGCGTGTTCACGCCCTCGGGATAGAAGACGCCGCCCTTGATGATCGTGGGATCGGTCCACGACGCCGTACCGAAGCGGATGCTGTGGCCGCGCGCGGGATGCACGGGCGTGGCGGCATCGCCAGAAACGGCGTCCGCTCGTTCGCGTGCCACCGCAGCGCCCGGATCGTGCGATGCGTTCGACATGCTGCCTTTGCTGGTCACACCCCTATCGATGTGACCATGCGGCACGGGACGCAAGCGCACGTGCGCGGAAACAGAACAGGGAATGGGACGATCCGGCGTGTCCCATTCCCCGATACAAGGTGCGTTACGTGTCGCATGGAGGCGCGGGGATTCGAACCCCGGTCCGAGATACGATCGACTACAGCGTCTACGTGCGTAGCCCACCGATTGAGGTCTTCAGCTGCTGGCCAGTGGGCGGCCCACCGCTGAACAAGTCTTCAGAACCTTCGCCCAACGCCGGAAGACGCAGCGCTGAACTATCCCGAATTTACGATACCCATCAGGTCGCCTCAGGAGGGCTACCTGGCAGGCAGGTGCGTCAACCGAAGTTACGCAGCCAAGGCCAAGTTAGAGTTGGCATTTGTAGCGTTCCCCGAGGGATTATCCAGGACCCGAGAACCTGGGCACGCGGCCACAGCTTCACTTACCCCGTCGAAGCCTGTCGCCCCCTCAATCACAACTGACGGCGTCCGGCCATCAGCTTCACACTTTGAACTCTAAACCCTCGAACAACTCACCTCTAAAGTACTTCGTAATGTCCCCGCTTTCAAGTGGCTTACTGACTTGTTGATACGGCCACGGACCTGACGCAATTTCGCCCGGCGTGCTTGGCTTCGTACAGTGCGCGGTCGGCCGCGCGAAAGAGCCCGTCCCTGGCGGGCACCGCGTCCGGATATGACGCCACCCCGAACGAAACCGTCACGGGAATCTCTTCGCCCTTGAACTTCACCGGTCGGGCCTCCACCGAATACCTGAGCCGGTCGGCCATATCCGCGGCGCCCACCACCGAGGTCTGCGGGAGCAGGATGGCGATCTCCTCTCCCCCATATCGCGCAATCACATCCACGGTCCGTACCCCCTCGGCGAGTGTGCCGGCCACCTGGCGTAGCACCTCGTCGCCAGCCTCGTGCCCCCACGTGTCGTTGATGCGCTTGAAGTGATCAATATCGCCGAGGATCATGGCCAACGGCTGCCCGAACCGATCCGTCTCGTTGAGCAACCGCTTTAGTTGCTCGTCGAACGCCCGCCGGTTCTCCAGTCCGGTGAGGCCGTCGGTTCGGGCCCGCTTGTTCGCGGCGTCGAACTCCCAGGCCATCTCGAGCGGCCCGATCGCGACCGCGCCCAGCGCGCCCAGATTGTCCACCTCGTCCTGCGTGATGTGCCCGGGCTCGGTGGAAGCAACTA
>JBOHTE010000268.1:0-3340 GCA_050733555.1 Gemmatimonadaceae bacterium
CGGAAGTACTCGCTCAGTCGCCGGTGCATCTTGTCGATGTTGCGATAGAATCGCATGCGCGACAACGGCGAGATCGCCGTGATCTGTGGCTGATCCGGATCCAGCTCCCAGGTATGGAAGTACATGACGAATGGATCCACGCTCGATCGGTCTTCGTGCGCCACGGCGTGCTGCATCAACCACTCAGGAAGCTGGCGGACGTAATTGCCGGTCCCAATGGGAATGCGAAATCCGCCAACGCCCGCGCTGGCTACCGGAAACTCCCAGAGCGTCCGGCTGCCGAACCGGTTCAGGTGCGCCACCAGACGCTCGGGCTGTCGCCGGAAGGCGAAGCCCAATGGCTTGACGCTCGAATCGTAGAGGTAGCCGTCGTTGGCCAGCACCTCGAGCGACCAGAGGTCCTCCTCTGCCGCCCAGCCGGGTGAGCGGTAGCCCAGCACGCGCCGGCCGCTCGCCCGCTCGATGGTCTCGCGGGCACGGGCCACATCGTCCTGCCACACTTCCGGGCTCTGGTCGTGCACGCCGCGCTGGTCGTACCCCTTGCTGGCCACCTCGTGTCCGCGCGCTGCGACGTCGCGAATCAGCTCGGGCATCGTCTCCGCAATCCAGCCCACGGCGAAGAATGTCGCACGAATCCCGTGGGCATCGAGCAGGTCCAGCGCCCGGCGTGTACCGCGTTCCACTCGCGTTTCGAACCGGTGCCAGTGCGACCGCTCGATGACGTGACCGAAGTTGTTGAAGTAGTCCTCGAGCACGATCGTCAGCAGATGCGCCCGCCCATTTGGCTGCTCTGCCATGAGCGGCGGGCCATCCACGAGCGCCGCGGTCTGCGGATGCAGTTCCTCACGCGTGCGCCGGGTGACACGCGTGGCGATTGGCGTCGACACGCTGTTCAGCAGACCGAGTCTGACCGGGAAGGATCCCATGCTGCCTCAGCTCCCTGTTGCCGTGCGCGCCAGCCGCGACACGAAACCGTGATACGCCGGCGCCGCCGTGATCGGCCCGGCGTCGGCGATGTCGCACCCCGTGGTGCACGTGCGCGCCAGGCGCTGCACGCTCGCCAGCGAGGTCCGGTTGAACTCGTCGGGCGCATATTCCGCATTGAGGAACTCAATGAGCGTCGCCAGCTCGTTCGCCACGCCGCGCTCCATGACGCGGAAACTATCCACCACGAACTCCACGAGCGCCGCGTCGGGCGTGCCACGCCCACGGCCGATGCCGGTGTAGCGGTCGGCCACACCGTTCAGCGAGGCGGGATCGAGCAGGTTGCAGCCATCCACGACTCCGCGCAGTCCATGCATCGCCGCCAGCCGCGTTCCCACATCGGCATATGCTGCATGCGCCGTGCACAGAAACACCAGTTCGGCGCCGTTGAGCGCGGCATCCAGATCGCGCGTGAACCGCGCGGTCGTGCCCGTGCGTTCCAGATTCTGATCGCGCTCGAGCACATGGGGGTCGTGCAGCGTGACATGGTTGCCGCGTTCGATCAGCTCGCGGGCCAGCACGAGCGTGGGTGAATTGCGCGTGTCCTCCGAATCGAAGCGGTAGGCAACTCCCAGCAGCGCCACCTTGCGCCCCTGCACCGCGCCGAACCGCCGCTCGGCGAGCCGGCGCGTTTCGGCCGGCGACTCATCGTTGATGTGCCGCGACTCGAGAATGAGGCTGCGCGACGAATCCAGCCCGCGTTCCAGCGCGCGCCACCAGAGCAGGATCCCGTCCTTGGGCAGGCAGTGGCCGCCCACGCCCACCGTGGGGACGAGCAGCGCACCCACCGGCACCGCGCGCGCATCGCTCGATGCCGTGTCCGCGCGGCGCAGTCGCACGTTCGCCTGCTGCCGGAGCGCGAAGAAGTCCACGTCGTGCGCGTCGCACCAGCGGGCCATCTCCGCCGCGAACGCGATGCGCACATCACGGTAGGCGTTCTCCAGCGTCTTGACGATTTCCGCGGTGAGACTGTTCGTTGGGTGCAGCTCGCCGCCCGTCACGATGCGCGCGTACAGCCGCTTGATGAGCTGCGGCGTGGCCGGGTGCAGGCCGGCGACGAGCTTGTCGGCAGCGGCCACGCGTTCCACCAGGCGCCCCGGCATCACGCGGTTGGGGCTGTTCCCCAGCAGGATGTCGCGTCCCTCCTCCAGGCCGTGCGCCGCGAAGAACGGGCGCACCACGGTGCGCATGGAGGATGGCGCAAGCGTGGATTCGAAGACGATGATGGGAATGTTGCCGGCCGGCTTGTGCTGCAGCGCCGCCGCGATGTCGCCGAGCGCGCTCATGAGCGGGCCGTACTCGGGCGCGAAGCCGTTCTTGTCGGTCTGGACGCACACCAGAATGACGTCGGCATCCGCGAGGTCGGCGTAATCGTGCGTCGCGCGCAGGATGCCCGCACGCACGGAGTCCGCCACGATGTCGTCCAGCCCGGGCTCGACGCCGCCTATGGGCGAGCGGCCGGCATTGATGGCGTCCACCTTCCAGGCGGACGTCGGCGACGCGCGCTGCACCACCACCACGCGCGCGGGCTGGTCCGTCCCCTCCCGGATGCGGGCGTGCGCGAGCAGGGCGGCCATGGGCATCCCCACAATGCCCGGCCCGACGACGGCGATCTTCTCTACGCGCCAGCTACCCGGCGCATTCCTGTCCAGCACCAACGGCATGCGAACGTCCTGAGCGAAAGGGTCAGTTTGTGTCGATGAATCGCTGGAACCACATCTCCAGATTGAGCGCGCCCCACACACGGCGGCCGAACGCGCCCTCGTACGTCATGAGTCGTTCGATCTCGTGCATGTCGAACACGCCGCGCGAACGCGCGCTGGGACCGAGCAGCACATCATTGCACAAATCACGCACACGCCCGTTCGACCAGAGATGGAGCGGAACGGGGAATCCCATCTTGTCCTTGCGCGCCATGATCCGCGGCGGCACAATGTCGCGTACGGCACGCTTGAGCAGGTACTTCAGTTCCCCGCCCTTGAACTTCATGGCGGGCGGCATGCTGGTCACCAGGTCCACGAGGCGCCGGTCGAGCAGCGGTACCCGCGACTCGAGCGACGCCGACATGCTCGCGCGATCCTCCACGTGCATCAGCGCGGGCAGGCTGGCCACCATGTCGAAGTGCGTCATCCTG
This sequence comes from Gemmatimonadaceae bacterium, assembly GCA_050733555.1. Classification (GTDB taxonomy): domain Bacteria; phylum Gemmatimonadota; class Gemmatimonadetes; order Gemmatimonadales; family Gemmatimonadaceae; genus JADGGM01. Next base: position 3,119 of record JBOHTE010000268.1, read on the forward strand.
TTGTAATACGAGAGCGTGTCCGAGTGGTTGAACACGCGCTGGAATCGCTCGAAAATCTCCTCGCGATTGTAGCTGTCCCGGAAATCCTGGCTGTACAGACTCAGCGCGCCGCCGCTCCGGTCCACGAGCCGGAAGTAGCGCCGGTCCATCGGCTCGAACAGGCCGTTGCGCCAGAACTGGCGCATCATCGGCGCATAGGCCCGCAGCGTGGGCAGGTTCGGA
>JBOHTE010000269.1:0-2914 GCA_050733555.1 Gemmatimonadaceae bacterium
GTATCCCACCCGGCAAAGGGAGTCAGCTCCTTCTCGGTGATCGGCCCGGTGCCCCGGACCTTATGGGCTTTCGGCGTCGTGGCTTGCTTCGAATGCCAGCACGCGCTCGTGGCGGAGACGCTCGACGCCGCCACGATCATTGCGAATCTCAGGAGCAACCGCATGGCGATACCCCCCTTTGGCCGTAAGCTGCCGCGCGACGTGCGCTGCTGCCCCGTCCGGCATGCTCCCTATATGCGACGCGTGTACGCCTCTTCGCAATACATAGCAGCGCGCCGCCTTGCGCCTCTCCGCCCGCGTGCGCAATCTCCATCTGTCATCTGCTCCTCCGCCCCGCCGTTGGACTCGCGGCGGCGCCGCCCTGCCCCACTGGTGAAGTCATGCATATTGGTGTCCCTCGTGAAATTGTGCCCGGGGAGAAGCGTGTTGCGCTCGTCCCTGAAGTCGTTGCCAAACTGATCAAGGAGGGCCACGCGGTTGCCGTCGAAACCGGCGCGGGCGACAAGGCGGGCTTCAGCGACGGCGATTACGCCGCCGCTGGCGCCACCATGGTCGCCGATGCCGCCGCCCTCTTTGCGGCAGCCGATCTGATCCTCAAGCTCCGCGCGCCGATCTTCAACGAGGCGCTCGGCACGCACGAGGTGGAGCTGTTCGCCCCGGATTCGTCGCTCATCGCGTTTCTGAATCCGCGCGGCGACGCGGATACGCTGCGCCTGCTCGCCGGCCGCGGCGTGAACGCTTTCGCCATGGAGCTGGTGCCGCGCTCCAGCCGCGCGCAGATGATGGACGCGCTCTCGTCCCAGAGTACGGTGGCCGGCTACAAGGCGGCGCTCCTCGCGGCGAATGCGGTGGGGCGTTTCTTCCCGCTGCTCATGACGGCGGCCGGCACCATTCGCCCCGCGAAGGTCCTCGTCATTGGCGCCGGCGTCGCGGGACTCCAGGCCATCGCGACCGCACGCCGCCTGGGTGCCGTCGTCGAGGCGTTCGACACGCGGCCCGTCGTCGAGGAACAGGTTCGCTCGCTGGGCGCCGGGTTCGTCAAGCTCGACGTGGACGATCACGCAACGCAGGATGCAGGTGGCTACGCGCGCGAGCTCTCCGACGAGCACATTCGCCGCGAAATGGCGCTCATCCACACGCACGCCACGCAGGCGGATGCGGTGATCACCACCGCGCTCGTACCTGGCAAGCGCGCCCCAGTGCTCATTTCCGAAGACACGGTGCGTGCCATGAAGCCCGGCTCCGCGGTCGTGGATCTGGCCGCCGAGCAGGGCGGCAACTGCGAGCTGTCCGTGGCAGGCCAGACCATCGTCAAGCATCGCGTGACCATCATTGCGCCCGAGAATCTCACGAGCGAGCTGGCGTTTGACGCCAGCGCCATGTACGCGCGCAACGTCGCCGCGCTCGTGCGCCACCTCGCGCCCAAGGGCGAGCTCGTGCTGGACTTCACCGACGACATCACCCGTGCCGTATGCGTGACCACGGACGGCGAGGTCGTGCTCGACCGGCCGGCACCGGTTGCAGCGCCCTCCGAATCCTCACCGCGGCCTCAGGAGGCCAGAGTATGACCGAAACGCTGGTGCTCGCCGTGTACGTGATCATTCTCGCGATCTTCGTGGGATACGAGGTGATCTCCCGCGTGCCGTCCATTCTCCACACGCCGCTCATGTCGGCCACCAACGCGATCCACGGCATCGTGCTCCTCGGCGCCATGATCGTGCTCGGCTCGGCGGACTCGCCGCTCCTGCACGTGCTCGGCTTCATTGGCGTGGTGCTCGGCGCCGCAAACGTATTCGGCGGGTTCGTGGTGACCGACCGGATGCTGGAAATGTTCCGCAAGCATCCCACGGTGAAACAGTGATCCTCGACACCCGCGCGAGCATCATCGCAATCACCTACATCGTTGCTTCCGTTCTGCTCATTCTGGGGCTGCGCCGACTCAGCTCCCCCGCCACCGCGCGCTCGGGCAACATGCTCGCGGGCATCGGCGTGTTCATGGCGCTCGCGGTCACGCTGCTCGACCGGCACATCGTGTCGTACTGGGAGATTGCCCTTGGCATCGTGATCGGCGGCGCAATCGGCATCGTGTCCGCGCGCAAGGTCCAGATGACAGCCATGCCGCAGATGGTCGGCCTGCTCAACGGCCTGGGCGGCGGTACGGCGGCGCTGGTCTCGGTGTCCGAGTATCTGCGGCTCTCGCAGTCCGCGCACGTCGGCGCCGGCGAGGGCGCGAGCGTGGTGCTGGGGACGACGATCGGCGCGGTGTCGTTCGTGGGCAGCGTCGTGGCATTCGCGAAGCTGCAGGAGCTGATGTCGGGCAAGCCGTTCCAGTTCCCGCTGCAGCGCGTGGTGAACGCCCTGCTGCTGCTCGCGATCATCGTGCTGGGCCTGATGGTTGCCCTGGGCCCGGGAACGACGACTACGGTGTGGATCATCTTCGCGATCGCGCTCGTGCTGGGCACGCTGCTCGTGCTCCCCATTGGCGGCGGAGACATGCCGGTGGTGATCTCCACGCTGAACGCCCTCACGGGTTGCGCCGCCGCATTCACGGGCCTCGTGCTGCACAATCAGATGCTCGTGGTCGCGGGCATTCTCGTGGGCGCGAGCGGTTCGCTGCTCACGATCCTCATGGGCAGGGCCATGAACCGGTCGCTCGCCAACGTGATGTTCGGCGCGTTCGGCGCGGGCGAAGCGGTGACCGCGGTGGCGGCCGGCGGCGCCCCGAAGACCGTACGGCAGACCACCGCCGAGGATGCCGCGATCGCCCTGGCGTACGCGCGCAAGGTGATCATCGTGCCGGGCTACGGACTCGCCGTGGCCGAGGGACAGCACGCGGTACGCGAGCTGGCGCAGGAGCTGGAGCGACGCGGCGTGGACGTGAAGTTCGCGATTCACCCGGTGGCCGGCCGCATGC
>JBOHTE010000270.1:0-1566 GCA_050733555.1 Gemmatimonadaceae bacterium
GTACAGAGCCAGGCCGGAGTACCGTTGCCGTTCGCGGAAGTCTCCGTTACGGAGCTGCGCCAGGGCGCACTGACGCAGAGCGACGGCACCTACCGGATCGTCGTTCCGGCCGCACGCGTCACGGGACAACAGGTCACCCTCACGGCCCGGCTCATCGGGTACAAGCAGGGTACCGTCAAGCTCGCGCTCACGGGCGGAGCCCATGCGCAGGATTTCTCACTCGAGGCCAATCCGCTGCGCCTCGGTGAAGTCGTCGTCACGGGCGAGGGCACCGTGACCGAGCGCCAGAAGCTCGGCGCCGTGATCAACACGGTGGACACGTCGCTCGTCACCCGGTCCGACGAGACCAATATCGTCTCCGCGCTCTCCGGCAAGGCGCCGAACGTGGAGGTCACCGCCTCATCCGGCGATCCCGGATCCTCGTCGTACATCCGCATTCGCGGACCCAAGACGATCACCGGTGATGGCCAGCCGCTTTTCGTGGTGGACGGTGTGCCGATCGACAACTCCACGATCAATACGGAAGGCAACCCGCTGCAGAGCACAACGGCGCCCAACCGTGCATCGGACATCAATCCGGCGGACGTCGCCAACGTGGAGATCCTGAAAGGAGCCGCATCCGCGGCCATCTACGGCGCGCGGGCCGGGCAGGGTGTGGTGCTCATCACCACCAAGAAGGGGCAGTCGGGCCCAACCCGCTACACGCTGCGCTCGAGCTATTCGTTCGATGACGTGAACAGGAAGATCCCGTTGCAGATGAAGTTCGGACACGGATCAGGCGGCGTCTCGCCCACCTGCGACATCTACGACGACAGTCTCCCGGCGGCGACTCTCGCGGACTGCGGACCGTCCACGAGCAATAGCTGGGGCCCGGCCGTCCCCTCCGGACGTGCGGTCTACGATCACTTCGGTGACCTCTTCACCACCGGACATACGTGGAGCAGCGCGCTCTCCATCTCTGGCGGCAACGACAAGACGCTCTACTACGTGTCCGCCGGGCGGGACAACGATGACGGGATCATCGTCGGCCCCAACGACTCGTACGACAAGACCACGCTGCGCGTCAATGCCTCGCACAACGTGTTCGACAACCTGAAGGTCGGCGTGGACCTCTCCTACGTGGACGCGCGCGGCAAGTACATCCAGCAGGGATCCAACATTGACGGCCTGCTGCTCGGATCGCTGCGCACGCCGCCGGAGTTCAACAACGTGCAGTATCTGGATCCGGTCTCCGACATGCACCGGTCGTATCGCTTCCCGTTCCCGTCCACGGCGTCGCAGTTCGATACGCGGGGCTACGACAACCCGTTCTTCAGCATCTATCAGGATGACAACAACAGCCAGCTCTCGCGCACGTACGGCAACATCAACGCGTCGTTCGATCCATTCGACTGGCTCACGATCGCTGAGCGTTTCGGGACGGACTACTACACGGACCACCGTCTGGAGGGATTCCCCTGGACCAGCTCCGCACAGCCGACCGGCCAGCTCTTCGAGGGCGATTTCAAGAATTATCAGCTCGACCAGAATCTCACGGCGACGGCGCGGCACACGTTCAGCCCCAGC
>JBOHTE010000271.1:0-1706 GCA_050733555.1 Gemmatimonadaceae bacterium
GAGCAGGCCACGGGCGATCCGGTCGACGGCCGTTCGGACCTCTACAGTCTGGCGTGCGTGCTGTATGAAATGCTCTCGGGGGCTCCGCCCTTTTCCGGCGGCAGCGGTCAGGCCGTTCTCGCCCGACGCCTCACCGAAGTGGCGCGCCCGCTGCGGGAGACAGGCGCCGTGGTATCGGTGGACGTTGAACGCGCCGTCGCACGGGCACTCGCGTGCAATCCGGCGCACCGGTTCCAGACCGTAGCGGATTTCGCCACGGCCATTGCGCCGGCACAACCAGGACCGGTGACAACCGTACGACCGTCACGGGTTGCCAGGGCTGTGCCGTGGGTCGCCGTCGCGGCCATCGTCGCGGTGCTCGGCTCCACGCTCCTCGCCATGCGACCGGCGAGCGTGGATCCCGATCTGTTCGTCGTACTGCCCTTCGTGCACCGGCAGGGCGCGGCGTCCCAGCTCCTCAATGGCGACAACTGCCAGCAACTGCTCTACGACAACTTCCAGCAGTGGAGCGGCGTCCGCCTGGTGGATGACATGCGCGCGCACGACGCCGCCAGCCGCCACGGCGGAGAACCGCTGTCGCTCCCGGAGGTGCTGGGCATCGCGCGGAGCCTGCGTGCGGGTCGCGCCGCCTGGGGCGAGGTGTGGCAGGTGGGCGATGCGATCCACGTGCGCGGTTCCGTCTACGACTCGCGGCGCGGCACGCTCATGCGCCAGTACAGCGTGTCCATTCGCGCGGACCTGGCCGACGCCGAACAGAAATTCGGCGAGCTCGTGGACTCGCTGCTCGTTCCGCTTGCCGTATCGGGCGTCGCGGCACCGGACGACGACGACGCCATGCGCGGCACGCGTTCGGTCAACGCGCTGCGCCTCTATTTCGCGGGGCGCGACGCACTCACGCGCTGGCGGCTGGACAGCGCACAGCACCTGCTGCGCTCCGCCGTGGACAGCGATCCCGAGTACGCGCAGGCGCAGCTCTGGCTCGCGCAGGTGGGACTCTGGAGCGGCGAACAGGGGTCCGCCGGCTGGCGATCCACCGCCGAGCGCGCGGCGCTGCTCTCCACACGGCTCTCCGCGCACGACAGCATCCTGGCGGCAGGCATGCTGGCGCTGGCGCACGCCGAGTATCCGCTGGCGTGTACGCAGTACGACACGCTGGTGGCGCGTGACTCGCTGGACTTCGCCGCCTGGTATGGACTGGGCGAGTGTCGCAGCCGCGACCGGCTCGTGGAACGTGACGCCGCCAGTCCTTCCGGCTGGAGCTTCCGGAGCAGCCAGAACGCGGCCATCCAGGCATATCTCCGCGCGCTCCGCATCGTGCCATCGTTCCAGACCGCGTTCAGCGGGGCGGCGTTCGCGCGACTGCCGGCGCTGCTCTACACCCAATCGAATCTCGTTCTGCGCGGCTACGCCGTGAGTGGCGATACGGTCTGGTTCGGTGCCTTTCCGGAACTCCACGGCGACACGCTTGCGTTCATTCCGCGGCCCATCGGGGATGTGTACTCGGGCCGGCCGGGCACGCAGCCGCCATCGCACGCCGCGGCGGTCGCCCGCAATCGGGACATGTTGCGCAACGTGAGCGCCGAGTGGGTCCGCGCGTTTCCGCTGGACGGCGTGGCGCACGCGTCGCTGTCGCGCGCCCTGGAGGAACTGGGCAACATTGCCAGCACGCGGGACTCGAGCGGATCCGCGCTCGATCAGATCCATCT
>JBOHTE010000272.1:0-2474 GCA_050733555.1 Gemmatimonadaceae bacterium
GATGATCGACCGCGCCATTGGCGAGCGGAAAATCTCGGCGATCGTCCACTGCGCCTGGCCGGCTCCCGACAATCAACGCCTCACCGCGCTGTCGAACATCGCCGGAGCGGTGGAGCACAACCTCGCCTCACCCGTACGCCAGATCATTTCCCTGGCCCAGTTGCTGAACACCCGGGGTACGGACAACGCCGTGCTCGTTCTCGTTGGGTCGACGGCGGCATTTCCCGGGCGTCACAATTACCGTATGCCGCTGTACACCCTGTCCAAGTCTCTCATTTCCACACTGACGCGGGTGCTTGCGATGGAGTTGGCGGACGGCACACGCCGCTGCGTTGCGGTCACGTTCGATGTCGTCGATGGAGGAATGAATAAACGACTGAGCCCGGGCATCCGCGCCATGCATGCGGATCGCGCGCCCACCGGAATGCTTCCCAGCCTGGAGGAGGCCGCCGCGCAGATCCTCTGGGTGCTGGACAACCGGAGCTTTCTCGTTTCGGGAGCAACGATCGAAGTCACGGGCTCGGCAATCCCATGAATTTCCTTGAAGCGCACAAGCTTGTCGCGGGGTTCACAGGCGGACCTGCGCTCCCGTTCCTGCTGGCGATGTCGGGCACTCCTGACACTCTCGACGTCTTCATCAAGGCCGCGGCGGCGAAACGCGGGCGTTCCGTTGCAATGCGCACGCTTCCCTTCAACACGCTCGGTCAGGCGTTGATGAACGACGGTGCGTCCAACGAGACCGAGGTGTTTGTCCTCTTCCCCTGGGACTTCGTTCCGGAGGCGGACTGGCGCTCCGGTCTTCCGACGCGGCCCCTTGATTTCGACGCACTTCTCGCCAGCGCGCAGGGCACTGCCGCGCGCGTGACAGCACGCGGCGGCGCCCGGACGATTTACGTTCCTGCCCCGCTGCCGCCCTTGTTTGCCGACGCAACTGCAACGTCCAGACTGGCCGGTTCCCTCATGGCACTGGCGATCGGAATGGGAGCCGAGCTTCTCGACGCCAGCACGTTCTCATGCTCCAGCTACCTGTCAAATGGCAGCCCGTTCGCGAGCGCCGCACTCGGCGCGATCGCCGAAGCGATCGTCGCGCGGGCAGCCTCGGTTCCGCTCGAGCCGAAGAAAGTTCTTGTCACGGATCTCGACAACGTGATGTGGCGGGGCATCGTGGGCGAGGACGGATTCGATGGCATCCACTACCTGCCTGAAGGACCCGGATTTCGCCACTTCGTCTATCAAACCTTTCTCGCCAAGCTGAAACGGGAAGGGACGCTGCTCGCGGCGGTAAGCCGGAACGATGCGGAGTTGGCGAACGCGCCATTTCTGTCTGGACGAATGACGCTTCACGTCGATGATTTCGTCGTGATCGTGGCCAGCTACAGCGCGAAGTCGTCGCAGATCCGGGAGATTGCCCGGCAGCTCAACCTGGGACTCGATTCGTTTGTCTTCGTCGATGACAACCCGATCGAGATTGAGGAAGTCTCGGCCGCACTTCCGGACATCACCGCCGTTCGCTTCCCGCCTCGCGATGACACTCTGCCGGTGTTTTTTGCTGATGTCGCGGCCCTGTTCCGGCGGCCGGTGATTACGGCCGAGGACACCGAGCGGACCGCGATGTATCGGCGGCGTCTCGATGGTATGGTGCCCGTTCAGGGTGATGGAGCGGATCTCACCGGGTTTCTGCGCGGCCTCGGCATGTCGTTGACCATCCACGATCGGTCGAGTGGCGATCGCACCCGCGCGGTCCAGTTGATCAACAAGACCAATCAGTTCAACCTCAACGGACGTCGCGTCACTGATGACGAGGTGGGCGCCATGCTGAGCGCCGGCGGGAGACTCTACACGAGCATGCTCGAAGACCGGACAGGCTCACATGGCGAGATCCTGAGCTGTCTGATCGATCGTGATGGAGTGATCCGCTCGCTCGTCATGTCCTGCCGGGTTTTTCAACGGCGAGTGGAATACGCATTCTTTCTCTGGCTGGCGGGACAGGCCAGTGCGCCGCATGCGCTCGAGTTTGCGCGGACTGCACGCAATGAGCCGATCACGCAGTTTTTTCAGGAGCCGGGGTTTGAGGATGATGCTCATGGCATCGTCAGGATCGACTGGAACGCGTTCGCTCGCTCGCACTCCGACGTCCCGGGGCTGTTCACGCTGGCGACGCCTGCGCTCGCCTGAGGGCTCGGCAAATGGTGTGGCGATTGTCTGGAGCAGCGTGCTGATCTCGCGCACCAACCGCGCACCAAACGTCGGCTGACCCCAATGAGTCTCCGGCGAGCCTCCGACAATCGCACATTCCCGCCCTCGATGGGGTGCACGGCCTGGCCATTCCCTCACCTCTCTCAATCTCCCTCGCCGAACCGCCCGAACTTCAGCGCGAGCGTGGGCAGCACGAACAGCGTGAGCGCGGTCGACGTCACGAGGCCGCCCAGAATGACGATGGCCAGCGGGCCTTCGATCTCGCGCCCCGGCGCGCC
>JBOHTE010000273.1:0-1666 GCA_050733555.1 Gemmatimonadaceae bacterium
TCGAGGTGTCGAGATCGACATCCTCAGCGAAGTACGTCGCCAAGAAGGTGAGCGACACCGTGTCCTTTGTTTTCTCGTCCTCGGCGACCACTGCTGGGCTGGCGTCAGCACGGTTGTAGAACACGTCGATGCGGGTTCCAGGCCGGGTCGTAAAGTACCCCAGGTCAAGGTGCTGGCCGGAGACCCGTGGATCCAAGAATGCTGGATAGGTAATGAGAGGGGTCTTAAGCGTCGTGACAAGCGACTGGTGATGTGAGTTGCCTGTGGCGATCATCCCGTTGATGTCGTGATACGCAGCGGCCTCACGCCAGGCAACCGCTGTCCCCATGCTGTGGCCAACGAGGATGACGTGCGGGAACGCAGTCCCGAAAGTCCCGTTCCGCGCGGCCTGGATGACCTGATGGGTAACGAAGGCGTCGGTCTCGATGGTCACCAGGACGCTCAGCGGATGGCTGCTCTGGCCGAAGCCGAGCGGATCGAAGCTCAGCGTCGCGTAGCCAGCTGCGAGCATCGCCCGCACGTAGGAGTATTTCACCGGATCATACGGGAAATTCCAGTATATATCGCTGTACGTAGCGCCGGGAATGAGCACTTGGACGGTATCCGGCTTCGCGGTGCCGCCAGGCGTGCACAATTGCCCGAGGACAGTGTATCTCTTCGGTGTAAGACTGCTTATCGCGACGGGTAGCGAGATGGAGTGGCATGCCGACTGGGTGCCAGCCGACTGAGCGCGGGCCTTGTGAGCGCCGGCCTCGTGAGCGCGGGCCGACTGAGCGCGGGCCTTGTGAGCGCGGGCCGACTGAGCGCGGGCCGACTGAGCGCGGGCCGACTGAACGCCGGCCTTGTGAGCGCCAGCCGACTGAGCGCCAGCCTCGTGAGCGCGGGCCGACTGAACGCCGGCTTTGTGAGCGCCGGCCGACTGAGCGCCGGCCTTGTTGCTAATTGCTGAACTCAGGCCGACGGTCGCACTGTTGGATGACGCGGTCGCCAGGCCTATGGTCGTGAGTACTGCCGCAATGGATGCAGATGCATACCACATCCTGCGCCAGGATCTCGGAAGCACCTTTACTCCTAGTCCAGTCCATGAAAACTAATCTTTGTTTCCGGTCGTGATACTTGTCACTCGATGGCAACGGGCAAGCTCGCGAAGCCGCGGCTGGTGTTATTCAGCTGCCGGACAGGGTCGCCTGCGAGCTTGATCTCACCTACCTTTCCTGATATCGCGTTCAGGATGCTGCCGATTTCCAGCCGGGCCAGTGGCGCGCCGACGCACGTGTGTATCCCGTTGCCGAACGCGAGATGGTCGGCCGGGTTGCGCCGCACATCGAATGCCTCTGGGTCGGGGTAGTGCCGCTCGTCGCGGTTGGCGGCCCCAAGGAACATGGCGACACGTGTCCCCGCGGGGATTTCCGCGCCACCAACGGCAACGTCCTCCCGCGCGACCCTGCTCCAGACCTGCAGCGGTGATTCCAGGCGGAGCGACTCGTTGATGGCGGACGGGATGAGCTCGGGCTGCCGAAGGAGCAGTTGCCACTGCGCCGGATGCCGTGCCAGCAGCCAGAGGGTGTTACCGATCGCGTTGATCGTCGTCTCGAACGCGGGGCCCAGGTACTGGAACAGCAGCTGCAAGGCCTCCGAGTCGGATGTCTCGCCCCGTTCGCGGGCA
>JBOHTE010000274.1:0-1406 GCA_050733555.1 Gemmatimonadaceae bacterium
CAGCTTCACTGCCGCACGCGTGTCGTCGCTTGCGGCCGACGACTGGCGGCGTGGCGCCGAACAGTTCCAGGAGCCCAACCTGTCACGGAATCTCGCGCTGCGCGATGCGTTGCGGCCGATCGCGACGCGTCACGGCAGCACGGTGTCGGCCGTTGCGGTGGCGTGGACGCTCGCGTGGCCGGGCGTCACGGGCGCCATCGTCGGCGCGCGCTCGCCGGAGCAGGTGGACGGGTGGATTGGCGCCGCGCGGCTCGCGCTCACCGCCCGTGACCTCGACGAGATTGCCGCGGCGATCGCACGCACGGGTGCGGGGAGCGGACCGGCGACACGCGGCACGCGTGATCGTCTTCGTCAGCCATCCAATGCTGCAAAGAACGATGTAACCGCGTGACGATACGCTGGGGCATGGATCGCGGGGAAGCGGTATAGCTCAGGCTCGATCCGATTGAAGTATTCCAGGGCTCGCGATGGTTTGACCAAGCCGCGGCCAACGAACTCATGGACATCAGTGATGTCCTGCTGGTGCCCTCGCTCCAGTTTGGCCAGCGCCTGCGCATAGGGATCGAAATGGTAGATCCCGAGCGCTCCGGCCTGGTCGACAAAAAGGCTCCGATCCTCCCAGCCCGGGGGCACAGGGATGAAGTCGGCCGGTGACGCGAGTTCCACGTTGACCTGTAGTCGCTCCTTCAGCGCGGGAATCGCGCGGAGGATCGCGTCCTGATCGGGGACGAATGCGAGGTCAACGTCGATCGTGCTCTTTCGCCACCCCAGGAGCACGGCGGTCGCGCCGCCGGTCAGATAGACGCGGCCGGGTGCTCGCGCCGCTTCGGCCAGTCCCTCGAGCACGCGTTGAATACGATCCGCGTCGGCGAGCTCTCGCACAGCTAACCGGAGGACGCCGCCGCACGCTCGAAGCTTACGAGCCGGCGAATCAGGCTATTGTACCGGGAGTGGGCCGTGTAGGGATCGGTCGCTCGGAGCAGGTCATACAAACGCCGCTCAGGCATGGAAATGGGATTGACCACCGGGACGCCCAACTGCCGGAGCCGGGGCGCGCCTATTGATACCAGCAGAGCGGACAGTGACTCGCGACCGTGCGACAGATCATCCAGCCCCGTCTGAATGAATTCTGCTCCGGGCAAGCCAGCGCTCGCCAGTAAGCTGAATGAATCGTTGGGAGCGCGGCCGGCTCCGTGTCCCCGCGTGCGACGCATTGCGCAAATCTATCACTCCGGTTGGTGCCTACGCGACACCGTCGGTGCCCACGCGACACCGCCGTCCGACTCGGCCGATAGGGTGTTGACCGAGAGCCGTTGATATGGGGTGCGACACGCATTGTCACACCCCACACTCCCGCTACCGCTCCGTCCGTCGCGCGCGTCCCGCCGGCAGGCGCGCCTTGAGCG
>JBOHTE010000275.1:0-1680 GCA_050733555.1 Gemmatimonadaceae bacterium
TTGCAGATCTTCTCGGCGTGGGCCTCGGACAGCGAGCCGCCGAAGACCGTGAAGTCCTGGGAAAAGACGTAGACCAGCCGGCCTTCGATGCGACCGTAGCCGGTCACGACGCCGTCGCCGAACACCACCGCGCCATTCGACGCCTGATCCGACGCCCGGGATGTGACGAAGCGATCCAGCTCCACGAAGCTGCCGTCGTCCAGAAGCGTGTCCAGGCGCTCGCGCGCGGACAGCTTGCCCTTGTCGTGCTGCGCTTTCAAACGGCCGGCTCCGCCGCCCATCTCCGACTCGGCGCGGCGCCGCTCGAACAGCTCAAGTTTCTCTTGCGTGCTCATGTCGGGGGGAAGCTAGCGCGTGACCGGCCGCCCATCCAGCCACCATGCACCGTGATCCGGAAACGACGTGCGCCCCGCGGGACATCCGCAGGGCGCACGAACAGCACGTGATCGATCCGGCTCTCAGGACACCGGGCCCTCCGTTTCCTCCTCGGCGGGCTCGCTGGTCACGTCCGGCGGCACGGCGCCGTGCAGCTCATGACCATCCTCATCCATCGGAATGACCTTGGACGGCGTTTCCGGACGCGGTGGCTGCTCTTCGGGGATGTTCGTCACCGCCAGCACGATCCGGCGGTGGATCGGGTCCACCTCGAGCACGCGCAGGTCGAGATTCATCCCTTCGTACACCACGTCAGCCGGATTCGTGACCGGCTTGCCCACGTTGAGTTGACTGATTGGTACGAAGCCTTCGAGATCGCTCCCGATGTCCACGACCACGCCCTTGTCCATGAGGCGGGCCACGGTGCCGCGCACATCAGTGCCCACGGGATACGTCTCGCCGATTCGCAGCCATGGATCTTCGGTGGCCTGCTTGAGCCCCAGTGAGATGCGCTTGTTCTCGGCATCGATGTTGAGGATCACGACATCCACGGTGTCACCCTTCTTCACGACTTCGGACGGGTGCTGCACGCGCTTCGTCCAGGACATGTCCGAAATGTGAATGAGCCCATCGATCCCGGGCTCGATCTCGACGAACGCGCCGAAGGACGTGAGGTTGCGAACCTTGCCCGAGAGGCGCGTCCCCACCGGATACTTGTATGGCAGCACGACCCACGGATCCTGTTCCGTCTGCTTCATGCCGAGCGAGATCTTCTCCTCGGTGGAATCCACCTTCAGCACGACGGCCTCGACCACCTCGCCAATGGACACGAGCTTGGACGGGTGCCGCACGTTGCGTGTCCAGCTCATCTCGCTGATGTGCACGAGCCCCTCGATACCGGGTTCGAGCTCGATGAACGCGCCGTAGTTCGTAATGGACACGACCTTGCCGTTCACGCGCGTGCCCACCGGATACTTCTCCGCCACATCCTTCCAGGGATAGCTCTGCAGTTGCTTCAGGCCGAGCGAGATGCGCTCGCGCTCCCAGTCGATGTCGAGAACCTTGACTTCGAGCTCCTGACCGATGTGCACCATCTCGGACGGATGCGTGACGCGGCCGTATGACATGTCGGTGATGTGAAGCAGTCCGTCCACGCCGCCGAGATCGATGAATGCGCCGAAGTCGGTGATGTTCTTGACGACGCCTTTGCGCACCTGATCCTTCTCCAGCTCCTTCATGAGCTTTTCGCGCTTGCCGGCCCGCTCGTTCTCGAGGATGACACGGCGCGAGACGACGATGTTGCGG
>JBOHTE010000276.1:0-5841 GCA_050733555.1 Gemmatimonadaceae bacterium
CACCGAGCTACCAACAACCGTCACTAAACCAGCTACCGCGTCTAATACCAGCTACCAGCTACCGTTTCTAACCTTCATGGCTACAAAAATCGTAATGGAAGCGCTGTCTCCCACGATGGAAGAAGGGCGACTGGTCAAGTGGAACAGGAGTGAAGGAGACCAGGTCGCCAAGGGAGACGTGCTTGCTGAAATCGAGACTGACAAGGCGGTAATGGACCTCGTGGCGCGCGGCGAGGGCGTGTTGCGCAAGCGGCTCATCGAGGACGGCGGAACGGCGCCGGTGGGTCAGTTGCTCGGCGTCATCGGCACGGCCGACGAAGACATCAGCGCGCTTGTCGCACAGGCGCCGGCGGCGGCATCACCAGCGCAGCCTGCGGCTCCAGCGGCGTCGGCGCCACCCGCGCCTGCGCTGCCTGCGCCGCCTGCGCCAGCCGCGCCAGCCGCGCCAGCGAAAGCCGCGCCACCCGCTTCAGCGGCTCCGACCGCGCCGGCTGCATCCGCACCGCCACGCGCGACTGCGCCGGCGCCATTGGCAACGTCCGTGACACCGGCTGCCGCACAGGCGCCGATTTCCGGCGGCAATGGCGAGCGGCAACGCTCGTCCCCGCTCGCCAGACGTCTCGCGTCGGAGCGCGGTCTCGATCTGCAACAGCTCCGCGGCAGCGGTCCGGGTGGCCGCATCATTCGTCGCGACATCGATGCGGCACTCGCCGGCGGCGTCGCGGCGGTGGCGCCTGCGGCCGGTGCGGCGGCGGGTGCGCCCGGGGGCGCAGCCATCGGCCGCGCTCCTGCGACGCCGGGACAGGACTTCACCGATGTGCCGCTCACGCAGATTCGCAAAACGATCGCCAAGCGGCTCGCCGAATCCATTGGCCCGATCCCGACCTTCTACCTCACGAGCGAGGTGGACCTCACGCGCGTCGCCGAGATGCGCGAGGCCATGGCGGCACAGGGCGCGGACGTCAAGGTCTCGTACAACGACATCATTCTGAAGGCGGTCGCCACGGCGCTCGCGCAGCACCCCGAAGTGAATGCGCACTGGCTCGGCGACCGCATCCGCCAGTTCAACCGCGTCCATGTCGGCATGGCGGTCGCCATTGACGAGGGGCTCATCACGCCGGTCATCTTCGACGCCGACATGAAGGGACTGCTGCAGATCGCGCGCGAGTCGCGCGAGCTGGCGGAGCGTGCGCGTGCGCGCCGGCTCACGCCCCAGGAATACACCGGGTCCACCTTCTCGGTGTCGAACCTCGGCATGTTCGGCATCGATCAGTTCACGGCGATCATCAATCCGCCTGAAGCAGGCATCATTGCCGTCGGCGCCGTCGAGGACAAACCGGTGGTGCTGAATGGCGCGGTGGCAGTGCGCAAGCGCCTGCGGCTCACCATGAGCTGCGATCACCGCGTGATCGATGGCGCTCTGGGCGCCAGGTTTCTGCAGGGGCTGCGAAAAATGCTGGAGAATCCACTGATGATGATCGCCGGCAGTTGATGACGGCGAGGAGCGGCAGACGGCAACCCGTGACCACCGCGCAGCCCCCACTCAACCACCACTCGTAACCGGAACCATGGCAACCTTCGACGTGATTTTTCTTGGCGGCGGCCCCGCGGGATACGTGGGCGCCATTCGCTGTGCGCAGCTCGGATTCTCCACCGCCGTGGTCGAGCGCGAAGGGCTGGGCGGAACGTGCGTGCTCTGGGGATGCATCCCAGCCAAGGCGCTGCTGGAGAGCGCGTCGCTCGCGCACCAGATGGCGCACGCGGGCGACTTTGGCGTAAAGGTGGACAAGGTCTCGTTCGACTACGGCGTGGCCATGAAGCG
This sequence comes from Gemmatimonadaceae bacterium, assembly GCA_050733555.1. GTDB lineage: Bacteria > Gemmatimonadota > Gemmatimonadetes > Gemmatimonadales > Gemmatimonadaceae > JADGGM01. The sequence continues at coordinate 1,823 of JBOHTE010000276.1, forward strand.
CTCGCGCGCCGTGAGCCAGCAGAACTCCAAGGGCGTGGAGTTCCTCTTCAAGAAGCACAAGATCACGTGGCTCAAGGGCACGGGCCGCCTGGCGGGCGGCCGGACCGTGACCGTGAAGAGCGCCGATGGCAAGGAAGAGAAGCACGACGCGAAGAAGGCGGTCGTGATCAGCACCGGATCGCGCGTCCGCGGACTCCCGCAGATTGGATTGGAGCTGAACGGATCGACGGTCCTCTCGTCGGATGATGTGCTCGTGCTGGAGAAGGCGCCGAAGACGCTGGCCGTGATCGGCGCCGGCGCCGTGGGGTGCGAATTCGCCGACGTCTTCAGCTCGTTCGGCGCGCAGGTCACGCTGCTGGAAGTGCTCCCTGCCGTCCTGCCGCTCGAGGACGCCGAGGTGTCCGCGGAGCTGGGGCGCAGCTTCAAGAAGCGCAAGATCGACGTGATCACCGGCGCACGCGTCTCCGGCGCAACCGTCAAGAAGGACACGGTGACGCTGGTCGTCGAGTCGGGCGGCGCGAAAAAGGATCTCACCGTGGACAAAGTGCTCGTGGCCGCCGGTCGTGCCCCCAATGTGGAAGAGATGGGGCTTAAGGAAGCCGGCGTGCAGCTCACGGAACGCGGCTTCATCCGGATCAATGAGCGGATGGAGACGAGCGCGCCCGGCATCTTCGCGATCGGTGACGTCGCGGGCCCGCCCATGCTGGCGCACAAGGGATCGCGCGAAGGCGTGGTACTGGCGGAGCTGCTGGCGGGCCAGCAGCACGTGCACCTCGTGAACTACGACAACGTGCCCAACGCCACATACTGTCATCCGGAGGTTGCGTCCGTGGGCGCCACGGAGCAGCGGCTCAAGGAGAAGAACACGCCCTACAAAGTGGGGAAGTTTCCCTTCTCCGCGAACGGGCGCGCGCGTACGGCGGGCACCACGGAAGGCTTCGTGAAGGTCCTCGTGGACCCGAAGTACGGCGAAATCCTTGGTGCGCATATCATCGGTCCGCACGCCACCGAGCTGCTCGCCGAGCTGGTGTCAGCACGCGAGAACGAACTGACGATCGAGGAAGTGGAGCTGCCCATTCACGCGCACCCCACGCTCTCCGAAGCGGTAGGCGAAGCGGCGCTGGACGCGATGGGGCGGGTCATTCACATCTGACGCGCGGGCTACCCGCGCCTGGCCATGCGGCGGATGCCCGCGAGCGAGAATTCGGCGATGTGGTCCGCCACCGCTCGCACGGCCTCGGGGCCGGCCTCGCTGTCCTCCTCCGGCAGCGCCGCCGCGCGAAAGCGGTTTGGTGCGTAGAAGAGGCATTGCGCCTGGATGCTCACGACGCAGCGCCGCACACGCGGGTCCGTGCCCTCACAGTGCAGCAGCTCCGCGACGAGCCGTCTCAGATATTCAATGCGTGGCAGGATCGCCTGTTCGGCGATCCACGGCGCGAGCGGTGTGGGCTCGGAGCTTTCGTGTCGCATGAGCTTGTGAATCCAGGCCACGCGACTGTCGCGACTGGCGAGACGCGGCAGATAGGTGCGCACATAGAAGCGGAGCCGATCCGCGGCCGACAGATCGGGGCTGGCCATCATCGTCAGCTCTCCGGTCTCGCGCATGGCGTCAATCGCGCCGCGCACCACCTCGCGATACAGTCCGAGCTTGCCGCCAAAATGATAGTTCACCGCGGCGACGTTCGCGCTCGCATCACGGCAGATGTCGCGGACGCTCACGCTCCGGAATCCGTGGTCGGCGAAGCGGCGGGTCGCCGCGCGCAGCAATCGCTCGCGCGTGATGACATCACGGGGTTTCCGGACGTGGCGTGGCGCCCGCGCGTGCCGCGCGCGAGTCATGAGAGCGTCCGCTTGAAGAGGAGCGTCGCCGCCACCATGGTCACCACCGAGAAGATCGCGAGGTAGAGCAGGTCGAACCAGATGGCCGCAAAGCCGGTGTTCTTGAGCAGCAGGCTCTTGAGCGCATGCACGGCGTACGTGAACGGATCCGCGACCGCGATCACGCGCATCCACTTCGGGAATGCCTGCTGCGGATACACCGCGCCGCTGGGAAACCAGAGCAGCGTGTTGAGCACGCCGAACAACGCGCGCGGCAGCAGCGGATCATCCATGCGCACCATGATCAGGAACATCATGCTGATGAGCGCGACGCTCGAGAGGGCGATCACCACGATGAGTCGCAGCAGGCGCAACGGCTCGAACGGATCGGGGATGCCCGCAATGACGGACCCGATCGTCATGAGCACCGTGCCGGCGATCACGGCCTTGATGGCGCCCGCGATGTTGAATCCGAATATGAGCTCGAGACGTGTGATCGGCGTGACGAGATAGCCTTCGTGCAGACCGCGTGCCTTGTCGTCGATGTAGATGATGCCGCCGCCGATCATCACCATCATGAAGATGGACATCACGATCGAGCCCGGCAGCAGGTACTGGATGTAGGGCACGTATGGGTACAGCTCCACGGTTTCGAGCGTGGGTTCGGCGGAGACGCGGCGCGTGCTGGGCGCGGGGGCGTTGTAGGCGGTCAGCAAACTCGAGAACGTGCCGGCGAGCGAAGCGGTGACGAAATTGTCGGTGTTGTCCTCAATGAGCGCGACGCGCGGATCGTCCTGCGACAGCACGCGGCGCGAGAAGCCCGGCGGAATCGTGAGCACGCCGTTCACGCGCCCGTTGCGGAGCGCGGTGAGCGCCAGCCCGCGGTCGGCGTACGGAATGGTCTCGAACGTCTGCGCGTTCTCGGCCACGGCATTGGCCAGCGCGTGCAGCCGCACCGCCGGCACGCCGCCATCCTGATCCACGAGCGCCACCTTGAGGTGCTTCACGTTGCCCCCGAAGGCGTAGCCCAGCACGACGAGCTGCACCACCGGCATGAGCAGCGACATGATGATGAGCGCCGGACTGCGGCGGAAGCGGCGCAGATCGCGCTCGATGATAGCCCAGGTTCGCTGCACGCTAGCCCCGCCGCCGCAGCATGATGTGCCGGTCGGCGGCGGCCGGTTCCTGCAGGGCGTCGCGCAGTTGATGACCGGTGTAGTGCACGAAGACGTCATCCAGCGACGTGCTCTGCACCGAGAGCGATTGCACTTTCACGCCCGCCGTCGCGGCCGCCGTCATGAGCGCCATGGTGGTCTCGGGGCCGCTGCTGGATTCAATGCGGAACACCGGTGCTTCGCCCTCCACGCTCACGACACCGGGGAGCGACCGCAGGCGCTGGGTCCACGCGGGGGGCACCGCCGAGAAGGCTACCTCCAGCGTGTTCTCTCCCGGAATCGCCGCCTTGAGTCTGATGGGCGAATCGAGCGCCATCAGCTTCCCATGATCCACGATGGCAATGCGGTCACACAGCTTGTCCGCTTCGTCCATGTAATGCGTGGTGATGAGCACGGTGAGATCGCGCGAGTCCTTGATCTTGCGCAGCATTTCCCACACGGCGGTGCGCGACACGGGGTCGAGCCCGGTCGTGGGCTCATCGAGAAAGAGGATGCGCGGCTCGTGCACCAGGCCGCGCGCGATCTCCACGCGGCGGCGCATGCCGCCCGAAAGATTCTTCACCGGCTTGTCCGCCCATTGCGTGAGCTCCACGGCCGCGAGCAGTTCGGCGATCAGCGGCTTGCGGCGCTCACGCGGCACGCTGTAGAGCTTGGCGAAGATCAGCAGGTTTTCCTCGGCGCTCAGATCGAGATCGCTCGTCATGGCCTGCGGTATCACCCCGATGGCGCGCCGCACATCGTCGGCCGCCGTGACGATGTCGTTGCCGTCCACCGTCGCCGTGCCGCGCGTGGGCAGCAGCAGCGTGGTGAGCATGCGAATGAGCGTGGACTTGCCCGCGCCGTTGGGACCGAGCAGGCCGAAGATTTCTCCTTCGCTCACCTTGAAGGAGATGTTGTCCACCGCGGTGAAGTCGCCGAAGCGCTTGACGATGTGGTGGACGTCGATCGCGATCATGAGCGCGTGTCCTGCACCGGCAGCAGCACGTACGCCGTCATGCCCACGGCCAGGCGGCGGTCGTGGTTGTC
>JBOHTE010000277.1:0-1332 GCA_050733555.1 Gemmatimonadaceae bacterium
CGCACACTCGCCATGAATGCCATCGGATCGCTCGTTGTGCGCACCACGTAGGTCATGCTGCGCAGCATCGCGTCCACGAGATCCGGGTTCGCGGCGCTGCCGAGTACCGGGAAATACGTCTCCGGGATACTCTGCTCGTCCAGCGAGCGAGCTTTCACCGTGTGCACGACGCCGACGATCGTGATCCACGGCGCCGGCGACGTCGCACTGCCCCACTTGAGCCGCCGCCCCAATGCGCTGGTACCGGGGAAGTACCGCCTGGCGAACTGCTCGTCCACCACCGCCACCGGGTGCGCGCTCGAGGTATCACGCGCGTCGAATGTGCGGCCTTCGACCAGGCGAATGCCCATGGCCCTGAAGTAACCGGGCAGCACCATGTCGTTGACGACGAGGGGAACCTTCTCGAGTTGCACACCTTCGGGCGTTACCGCGATCTTCCACGAACCCACCATGGGCGCATGCACCGCCGCTCCCGCGCCGCGCACGCCCGGCATGTCCCCCAATTGCTCGACGAGCCGCTGCTCGGCGCGCAGCACGCCGGCTGCGTCGGGATACCGGACCTTCGGCAGGACAGTCTGGAAGAGCAGCACATGTCCGGGCTCGAAGCCCGGATCCACGCGCAGCGCCTTCAGCAAGCTGCGCGCGAGCAGTCCCGCGCCGGTCGCCAGCACCAGCGCGAGCGCAATCTCGCTCACCACCAGCAGTCGCCGTCCGCGCTGCCGCTGCCGGCCTGCGCTCGACGAGCGGCCGTTCTCGCGCAACCGAGCCGGCAGCTCCCCCGAGCCGTGATGCAGCGCCGGAACGAGTGAGAAGGCCACTGCCGCCACCGCCGCGACGGCCAGCGTGAGCGCGAACACGCGACCATCGAGCCCGGCACGATATCCGGAGAGCGATCCACCCGGTGCGAGCGCCGCGAGCGCATGCGTTCCCCAGTGCGCAACGAGCAACCCGGCAACCGTGGAGAACGCGACCAGCAGCGCGCTCTCGGCGAGGAACTGCTGAACGAGTCGCGCGCGCGTGGCACCCAGTGCCGTACGCACCGCGATCTCGCGACTCCGGGCTGCCGCACGCGCGAGAAGCAGCCCCGACACGTTGATACACGCGATGAGCAGCACCAGTCCCACGGCGCCCATGAGGATGAGCAGCGACTGTCGCACGCCGGCGACGAGCCGTTCGCGCAGCGGTACCGCATCCGCCACGACGTGCGCCTGCCGGGAGTAGACGTCGGGATACGTCTGCGGCAATCGCGCCGCGACGGTATTCACGGCCGCGGCCGCGCGCGCAGCGGTGACTCCCGGCGCGAGCCGTGCGATCATGTACGCGTTGTACGAG
>JBOHTE010000278.1:0-4065 GCA_050733555.1 Gemmatimonadaceae bacterium
GTGATCGGTCCCGATGCCGACGCGCCGCGCATGCTGCTCGGCAATTACAATGGCGAGCCCGCGGATCCCATCACGCCGCTCCGCGGAATTCGCGAGGCACTGCCCGGTGCGCGCGTGATCTACGCGCGCGGCGCCGATCTGGCGGAGGGATTTTCCGGCGTCGAGGGCGCACCGGGGAGCGTCCCTGCTGCGTCGGATAGCCAGTCGGCACTGGCCCTCCAAACGACAGCCGTGCAGGCGGCCGAACAGGCGGATGCCGTCGTGTTGTTCCTGGGTCTCACCGCGAATCTCGAAGGTGAGGAGATGCGCGTGGACGTCCCGGGCTTCAGGGGCGGCGACCGCACGAACATCGATCTGCCGGCGCCGCAGAAGGAGCTGCTCGAGCGGATCGTGAAGGTAGGCAAGCCGACGGTGCTCGTGCTCCTGAGCGGGAGCGCGCTCGCGGTGACGTGGGCGCAGCAGCACGTGAACGCGATCGTCGAAGCGTGGTATCCGGGGCAGGCGGCCGGTTCCGCGATCGCCGATGTACTGTTCGGCGATTACAATCCGGCGGGCCGGCTACCGGTGACGTTCTACCGGAGCACCGCTGATCTTCCTCCCTTCGACGATTACGCCATGGCCAGCCGCACGTACCGCTTCTTCACGGGCAAGCCGCTGTACGCGTTCGGATACGGCCTGAGCTACACGACGTTCAGCTACTCGCACCTCACCACCAGCGCGCGGACACTCTCCGGATCGGACAGCATCACGGTCTCGGTCGACGTGAAGAACGCTGGGAAGGTCCGCGGCGATGAGGTCGCGCAGCTCTACGTGCGCCATGAGAAGTCGCGAGTGCCGAGGCCGCGCCTCGACCTGCGCGGCTACCGGAGGATTACGCTGGACCCGGGTCAGTCGCGGCGCGTGAACTTCACGCTGCGCGGGGCGTCGCTGGCGTACTGGGATTCCACGGCACAGCGCTGGACCGTGGATCGCGACCGCGTCCGTCTGCAGGTGGGCGGCTCGTCGGATGCCGATCGTGCGCACACCACCATCTCCGTCGTGCCCTGATCCGTCGTGAGCCGCATTCGCGCTGTCATCCGGCATCTGCTCGGCTCGCAGGAGACGGGGCTCTCGCTCGTCGTGCTGCTGCTCGGTGTCACGCTCACCGTACTCGCGGGATCGCACGTGGACCGGCGCACCGGCGAGATGGTCAACAACTTCCTCAACTCGAACACGCTCATCCAGACGGCCACCGACGCCAGCTTCTTCGCCATCATGGCGATTGGCGCGACGGTCGTCATCATCTCCGGTGGAATCGATCTCTCGGTGGGCGCCATCTATGCGCTGTCGGGCGTGAGCATGGCGCTCGCGCTGCGCGCCGTGGGCCCGCTCGGGAGCGGTGCCGCCGTGCTGCTCGGGCTCGTCGTGGCACTCGGCGTGGGACTCCTCTGCGGCGTGCTGAATGGCGCGCTCGTGGTCGGGCTCCGCGTCCATCCCTTCATCGTCACTCTCGGCACGATGTGGGTGCTGCGCGGTGTCGCCTTCGTCATCACGCACGCGGAGAGTCTGCTCGTGCCGAGCGCGCTGACGGCGGTCACGAAGGCATCGCTCGGGCTGGGCGGCGGACTGTATCCGGTGCCCATGCTGTGCATGCTCGTCATGACAGCCGCCGGTGCGATCTACCTCACGCGAACGGTGATGGGGCGCCACATCTTCGCGTTCGGCGGAAATCTCGAGGCCAGCCGATTCGCGGGCCTCCGGCTGGACCGCATCCAGATTGGCGTGTATGCCGTATCGGGGCTCACTGCCGGACTCGCTGCGTTTCTCGGCGCGAGCTTCTATGGATCGAGCTCGTCGGCGGACGGCCAGGGCTACGAGCTGTATGTGATCGCGGCCGCGGTGGTGGGCGGCGCGAGTCTCATCGGCGGCAAGGGCAGCGCGGTTGGCGCCATGCTCGGCGCCATTCTCATCGTGCTCATCCGGCAGTCCATTCGCACGCTGCACTTCGATCAGAACTATGAATGGATCGTGATCGGATGCGCCATCATCATCGCGGTGGTGGTGGATCAGTGGAGCACGCGGCTCGCGGCGCGCCGCCTCATGCGCGCCGGTGCGCGAACGCAGGCGGCGGCGTGACCGAATTCAATCGGGAGAGAGACGAATGAACATGTTGAGTGTTCGGCGCACGTCCGGCGTGATGCTGGCCGTCATGGCCATGCTGGCGTGCGGCCACACGGAAAAGTCACCGGCGGGCGCCGCGGCGGCCACGAAGCACTCGAGCAAGATCACGATCGCGATGATCGCCAAGAGCTCCACGAATCCGGTGTTCCTCGCTGCGCGCACGGGCGCCGAGGCTGCGGCGAAGGAGCTCTCGGCAAAGGACAGCATCGACGTGGAAGTGCAGTGGCTCACGCCGCCCGAGGAGGACGGGCAGGTACAGGCGCAGCGCATCCAGCAGGCGGTGAACGGCGGCGCGGATGCCATTCTCATCTCCTGTTCCGACGCCAGCAAGGTGACCGGCGCGATCGATGACGCGGTGAATCGCGGCGTCGTCGTCATGACGTTCGACAGCGACGCGCCACAGTCGAAGCGCTTCGCGTACTACGGTGTGGACGACATGAAGACCGGCCAGACCACGATGGCCGAGCTGGCGAAGTTGATGAATGGGAAGGGAAAAGTCGCGATCCTGGCCGGCAACCAGAATGCACCCAACCTGCAAAAGCGCGTGCAGGGCGCGAAGGATGAAGCAGCGAAGTATCCGGGCATCCAGATCGTCGGCACCTTCAATCACATCGAGACGCCGCAGGATGCCGCCGCCGAGGTCACGCGCGTGGACAACGCGTACCCGGGAATTCAGGGGTGGGCGATGATCGGCGGGTGGGCACTGTTCACGCGCTCGCTGCTCAGCGATCTCGATCCGGCTCGCATGAAGATCGTCTCGGTGGATGCGCTGCCCGCGCAGCTCGCCTACGTGGACAAGGGGATCACGCCCGTGCTGCTCGCGCAGCCCGTATACCAGTGGGGCTACGTTGGCGTGACAACCATCGTCGAGAAGTTGCACGACGGCAAGCAACCCCCGGCGATCATTCCCATGGATCTCGTGCGCGTCACGAAGGACAACCTCGGTTCATGGGCGCGCCAGCTCAGGGCGTGGGGATTTTCCGATGTGCCGCAGCAGTATCTCGACATGAAGTAGCGCCGTGAGCGATTCCGCCGTCGTGTTTTCCGGGATCACGAAGCGCTTCCCCGGCGTGCAGGCGCTGGGCGACGTGTCGTTCGAGGTCGCCGCCGGTTCCTGTCACGCGCTCTGCGGCGAGAACGGCGCGGGCAAGAGCACGCTCGGCAGAATTCTCGCGGGCATTCACGCGCCTGACTCGGGGCGCATGCAGGTATTCGGCCGCGCGGTGCGCTTCGCCGGGCCGCGCGATGCGCTCGCGGCCGGCGTGGGGATGGTGCACCAGGAGCTGGCCTTCTGCGAGAATCTCTCGGTGGCGGAGAATCTCTGCCTGGGCGCCATGCCATCGCGACGTGGCCTGGTGTCGCGGCGCGAGATGGCGCGGCGGGCGCGCGGCATGTTGAGCGAGATCGACGATGGCGTGGGTGTCGAGCGGCGTCTCGGCGATCTCACGATCGCGCAGCAGCAGGTGGTGCAGATCGCGGCCGCCGTTGGAGGTGGCGCTCGCATCATCGTCTTCGACGAGCCGACGAGCAGCCTGAGCCAGGTGGAAGCCGATCGTCTCTATGCGCTGATCGGCCGGCTGATGTCACGGGGCGTGACGTGCATCTACGTGTCGCACCGGATGCCGGAGATCTTCCGGTTGTGCGACACGGTGACGGTGCTGCGCGATGGCTGTCACGTCGCGACGCGCCCGGTGGCGGGATTCTCCGAGGGCGAGCTGGTGCACATGATGATCGGTCGCTCGCTGGCGGAGTATTTTCCGAGCCACGTGTCGGCCACGCCGGGTGAGGAGCTGTTGCGGGTGGACGGGCTCTCCTCGCCGCGCAAATTCACCGACATCTCGTTCACGCTGCGCGCGGGCGAGGTGGTGGGACTCGCCGGTCTCGTGGGCGCGGGACGTTCGGAGC
>JBOHTE010000279.1:0-3174 GCA_050733555.1 Gemmatimonadaceae bacterium
TGCTTCACCCGTACGACAGCGCGACCAGGCGAATGGTTGCTCCGTCGTGCCTTCCACCCCCACGCGGAGAACTGAATGCCCCAATCCGTTCGAGAGCGTTTCCCCGCCGGTCCCACGGACAGCGCAGGATCCCAGTGATGATACGACTGGCGCTGCCGTCGGGTTTCACCCTGCCTCTCCCGGTCCTCCGGAAGAGCGCAAACCATTCGACACCGTATAGAGGATCAACCATGAGAAACCCACGTGCGGGGCGGCTCGTCGCACTGGCCGCTTCGCTCCTCGCCTTTGCGCTCACGGCGCCATTGCTGGCGCAAGCGCAGGACGCGGTCATCAAGGGGACGGTCACCGGTCCACAAGGAGAACCGGTGGAAGGAGCGCAGGTCTCCATTCAGACAATGCTGCTTGGATCTGCCACCAATACGAAGGGGCAATACACCTTCACCGTGAGCGCCAGCAACGTCAAGGGCCAGACGGTGAACGTCGTTGCGCGCCGCCTCGGCTTTGCCGCAGTCACCCAGCAAGTGGTCCTGTCCGCCGGCGAGCACGCAGTAGACTTCGCCATGAAAACTGACGTCCGCCGCCTCGACGAAATCGTCGTGACGGGCGTCGCGGGCGCCACGGAAATGAAGAACACCACGATCTCCATTTCCAAGGTGAACGAGGACCAGATCAAGGAGGTCCCGGCGCAAGACATCGCCACCCTGCTCACCGGCAAGGTCGCCGGCGTCCAGGTGCTCTCGGAGACCGGGTTGCCCGGCGCCTCCGCCACGGTGCAGATCCGCGGTTCGACGGTGTTGCAGGTCGGGAACAGCTCACCGACCTACATCATCGATGGCGTCGTGTCAAAGAACGGCATCAGCTCGATCGATCCGCAGGACATCGTGAGCATGGAAGTGCTGAAGGGTGCGGCATCGGCCACCACGTACGGCTCTCAGGGGGCCAACGGCGTCATCTCCGTCACCACGCGCCGCGGCAAGAACCTCGCCGACGGCACGATGCAGTTCACCTTCCGCTCGGAGTTCGGCAAGAGCGACGTCGAGCATTATCCGCCGCTGGCCACGACGCACATTTTCGATGTGGATGCCAATGGCAATATCGTGGCGGACGAGAATGGCATTCGCCAGGAGAAGGCGGATCATTTCATGGACGCGCCGTATCCAACGCGCCAGCAGAATCCCGACGCCTTCTATCGGAACCAGCTCCAGACGTGGCTGCAGTCGAACACGCTCACGAACAACTACCTCACGCTCGGATACCGGAAGGGGAACACCAACTTCATGGCGTCGTTCTCCCGCCTGTCCGACCCTGGCATCATGCCCATTCTGAGCGGCTTCAAACGTCAGAACTTCCGCTTCAACCTGGACCAGGGCGTCACGGACAAGCTCGATGTCTCCGCCAGCATGATGTACGGCACCACTACCAGTGACCAGGGACAGGTCAATGGCGCCGACGATTTCTTCGGATTGTTGCAGGCGCCACCAGACATCGATCTCGCACATCCCCCCACCAATCCAAAATATCCGGCTACGGATAGTGTCCTGTACGCGAACGACATCTACAAGCCTATCGATCCGCAGCAGCGTGGGAATCCGCTCTACGACCTTCTGCACACCAACAACAACGACCAGTCGGAACGGATCTTCGGGGCGTTCACAGCGCGGTATCACCCGCTCACCTGGCTGGCATTCGATGCCACCTATGGAACCGATCGCTTCAACCGCTTGAACAACACCTATCAGTTCAAGGGCTTCCTGAGCACGGATGGTATCCCGCAGACGGGCTTCCTGCGGTACGGAACCGACCGCGATCACGCCAACAATGCGGCGGTCAACGGCACGCTGACCTACGGCCTCTCAGCGCTCAAGGCGACCACCAAGCTCACCTATCTGTACGACGATGAGCGTGAAGATGTGGTCAACACCAATGGCAATCAGTTCAAGCTTCGCGAAATCCAGACGCTCAACGCCATTGACCCCACGCAATTCACGGCCAACTCGTCGATCATCAATACGCGTTCGCGGCAGTACCTCGTGAACCAGGGGCTGAACTGGAAGGACACGTACCTGGCGCAAGCAACCTACGTGCACGATGAGTCATCGCTGTTCGGTAGCGAGGCACGCAACAACGATTTCTATCAGGTGTCCGGCGCCTGGCGCGTAACGCAGATCTTCAAGATCCCGGGCATCCAGGAATTGAAGCTGCGCGTCGCGAACGGAACAGCCGGCTTGCGTCCCGGATTCGACTACCAGTTTGAGACGTACGGCGTCAGCAACGGTCAGTACAGCAAGAACACGCTGGGCAATAATGATTTGCAGCCGGCCATCCAGCATGAAACCGAGTTTGGCGTGGATGCAAGCTTTCTCAATCGCTTCGACCTGGACCTCGTGCGTTCCGAGCGCAAGACGAACAACGCGTTCCTGCAGGTTCCTCTCTCCATCGCGCGCGCCGGCGGTTTCCAGTACAAGTGGGAGAACGCGGCCACGATTACCGGCAAGACCTGGGAGCTGGCGCTCACGACTCGCGTGATCGAACAGCCGAACTTCAGCTACAACTTCACGCTGACGGGTGAGCACACGCGCCAGCACATCGACCGGCTCGATGCCCCACCGTTCCAGCAGAATCCCGACAACGCCCAGGGTCAGGGAATCTTCTACTACCGACAGGGCGAAGATCTCGGGATCATCTATGGCAACAAGTTCGTCACGGACTACAGCCAGTTGCTCGACAATCCGGCCAATGCGGGCATGACTCTGGCCGACGTTCAGGCCCTGTACACCAAGAACGCGGACGGATACGTCGTGCTGGCCGCGAACAAGGGCACACCGGACGAAGCGCCGGTCATCTATGTCGACAAGAGCGGCAAGAACAAGGTCGTCATTGGAAACGTGAATCCCGACTACACCTTCGGTTGGGCTAACACTATCAGGGTGAAGAACTTCACGATCTACGCGCTGGTCAACGGCACGCAGGGCGGGAATATCTACAACTTCACCAAGCAGTGGATGTTCTTCGATCTGCGCTCTGGGGACGAGGATCAGTCGGGCCGCAAGCAGTCGGACAAGATCGCGATCGACTACTACGCGAACGGGATCTACAACAAGTTGAACCCCGACAGCTACTTCGTCGAGGACGGCAGCTTCGTCAAGCTGCGCGAGGTCTCGGTGAACTATCAGT
>JBOHTE010000280.1:0-1805 GCA_050733555.1 Gemmatimonadaceae bacterium
CAGCCCCGTGGCCGCAGGCCACCGGGGCGCTTCCCGCAGGCGGCCTTTGTGGCCGCCGCTTCCCGCAGGCAGCCCGGCCGCAGGCCGGGCGGCCTGCACCTCCAGCACGCTGTCAAACCACGACCGCGTCACATCCACCGGGCGGATCTCCACGCCGTGACGCCGCGCGTCCTCGATGAGCGTCCCCGGCGAGTAGAACCCCATGGGCTGCGCGTTGAGAATGGCGGCCGTGAACTCCGGCGCGTAGTAATGCCTGAGCCAGGCGCTCGCGTATACCAGCAGCGCGAAGCTCGCCGCGTGCGATTCGGGGAAGCCGTAGTCCGCGAACGCGTTGATCTGGCTGTAAATCCGGCGCGCGGTCTCCTCGGCGATGCCGTTGCGGCGCATGCCCTCCACCAGCTTCTCGCAGATGGCCGCCATGCGCTCGTGGCTGCGCTTGTGACCCATCGCCTTGCGCAGCATGTCCGCTTCGCCCGGCGTGAAATCGGCCGCCGCGATGGCCACCTGCATCCCCTGCTCCTGGAACAATGGGATCCCAAGCGTTCGCGCGAGAATGGGCTCGAGCGACGGATGCGGATACGTCACCGCTTCCTCGCCCGCGCGACTGCGGAGATACGGGTGCACCATCTCGCCCTGGATGGGGCCGGGACGGATGAGCGCCACTTCCACCACCAGGTCGTAGAAACAGCGCGGCTTGAGCCGCGGCAGCGTGTTCATCTGCGCGCGGCTCTCCACCTGGAACACGCCGATGGTGTCGGCGCGACAGAGATCGTCGTACACCGCCTGGTCGGCGTAGTCCAGATCGGCGAGGTCCACCGTGTGTCCGCGTGTCTGGCGGATGTAGCGCAGGCACTCCTGGATGAGTGTGAGCATGCCCAGCCCGAGCAGATCGATCTTCACGAGCCCCATGGATTCCACGTCGTCCTTCTCCCACTGGATCACGGTGCGGTCCTGCATGGACGCCGGCTCGATGGGGACGATTTCCGAGAGCGGCTGCTCGGTGAGCACGAAGCCGCCCACGTGAATCGAGCGGTGGCGCGGGATGCGCTGCAGCGCCTGGACGATGTCCGCGGCCGGCCCGTCGTACGCCGCGCCCTGGATGCGTGCGTCGGCCTGCTCCACGGACAGCCCCATCACGCGGCACACGTCCTTCACCGCCGATTTCTCGCGATAGGTGATCTGCTCGCACACCATGGCGGCGTGCTCGCGGCCGTAGCGCTCGTACACGTACTGCAGCACGCGCTCGCGATCGCGGTGGGCGAAGTCGATGTCGATGTCCGGCGCGCCCTGGCGCTCGTCGCTCAGGAACCGCTCGAAGAGGAGACCGAGCTTGACGGGATCCACCGCGGTGATGCCCAGACAGAAGCACACGGCGGAGTTGGCAGCCGAGCCGCGCCCCTGGCAGAGCACCCCGTCGCGCCGTGCGAAGCGGACGATGTCCCACACGATGAGGAAGTAGCCCGCGAGTCCGAGTCGCTGGATGATCGCGAGCTCGTGCTGGAGCTGGCGGCGTCCCGCGCCGGGATCATGCCCGCGCGGACCGCCGCGCTCGCCCCAGCGCTCCCATGCGCCCTGTTCCGCGAGGCGCGCCAGATACTCGTCGGCGCTTACGCCCGGTGGCAGCGGGAAGGCGGGCAGCGTCGGCCGCAGTTCGTGCAGCCGGAACGCGCATCGCTCGGCGATGGCGAGCGTGGCGCGAATGCCGTCGGGCGCGTGCTGCCAGCGGCGGCGCATCTGCGCGGCGCTCTTGAGATACCACTCTCCGTTGGGACGGAGCCGCGTGCCCATGGTGTCGAGCGTTTGCT
>JBOHTE010000281.1:0-1888 GCA_050733555.1 Gemmatimonadaceae bacterium
GGATGAACCCCAGCCGCCGGGCCAGCTCGTCGTCGCGCACGAGCGCCATGCCGCCGATCATGTCGCTATGGCCATTCAGATACTTCGTGGTAGAATGGAAGACGATGTCGGCGCCGTACTGGAACGGTCGCTGGAAGAACGGCGTCGCGAAGGTGTTGTCCACGATGAGCAGCGCGCCGGCCTCATGCGCCACCGCGGCCGCCGCCGCGAGATCCGTGACGCGCATGAGCGGGTTCGTCGGCGTCTCCACGAGCACGGCCACGGTGCGCGGCGTACACGCGCCCGCAATGCGCGCCGCGTCCACGGTGTCCACGTACGTGAATTCGAGCCCGTGATGGCGGAGGAGTGTGTCGAACAACCGGAACGTCCCGCCGTACACGTTCTCACCGCAAATGATGTGATCGCCGGATGTGAAGAGCTTCATGATGGAATCCACGCACGCCGTGCCGCTTGCGAAGGCGAAGCCATACTCCGCACCTTCCAGCGCTGCTACGTTTCGTTCCAGCGCTTCGCGCGTCGGATTCCGGCCCCGGGCATATTCGTAGCCCTTGTTCCGCCCCAGGCCATCCTGGACGTAGGTGGACGTGAGATACACCGGAGTCATGATGGCGCCGGCGAGTGGCTCGGGGCGCTGTCCCGCATGGATCGCCCGCGTGCCGAAAGCGGTGTCCAGATCGTCGTCGTAGATGCGTGTCATCAGGAGAGGTCTGTGGGGAGTTCGGGCAAGATAACCGGAGCGCGCGCGTGACGCATCCGTATGACGCCGGGAGCAAACGCTGCCTCATCGTGGATGATGAGGCGGCGCTGCGGCATCCGCTGGCGCGCCTGATGCAGCGCGACGGCTTCGAGTGCCTCGAGGCCGGCTCGGCGGAAGAGGCGCTCGAGATCCTGGCGCGCCAGCCCGTGGCCCTCATGCTGTCGGACCTGTGCATGGGGGGAATGGACGGAGGCGCGCTGCTGGACCGGGTGCGCGAGCACTACCCGGACGTTGCCGTCATCATGCTCACCGGTGTCACGCAGGTGGACGTGGCGGTATCGTGCCTGTCGGCCGGTGCCATGGACTACATCACCAAGCCGTTCGTGCTGGAGGAAGTGTGCGCGCGCGTGGCGCAGGCCATGGACAAGCGGCGGCTGTTGCACGAGAACCGGGAGCATCGCGAGCGGCTGGAACTGCGCGTCCGCGAGCAGGCCACCTTGCTGGAGGAGCTGTATCTGGGCGGCATCCAGTCGCTCGCCGCCGCCCTCGAGCTCAAGGACCCCTACACGCGGGGGCATTCCGAACGCGTGAGCCGCTACGGCCGCCAGATCGCGCTGACGCTGGGACTCGGCGTGCCCATGGTGCGCAGCATCGAGCTGGGCGGCCAGTTGCACGACGTGGGCAAGATCGGCGTCCGGGAATCCGTGCTCAACAAGCCGGGCCCGCTCACGCGCGAGGAGTACGAGCACATCATGACCCACCCGCTGCTCGGCTGGCGCATCCTGCATCCGTTGCTGCGCCATGAACCCACGGTGCTCAACGTGGTGCGGTCGCACCATGAGCGACTCGATGGCAGCGGAGTGCCGGACGGTCTCTCGGGCGATGCCATTCCGCTCGAAGCGCGCATCATCGCCGTGGCCGATGCCTACGACGCCATGATGAGCCGCCGCCCGTACCGCGCCGGTCTCCGCGCCGCCGATGCCCTGGCCGAGCTGCGCCGCGAAGCGGGGTTGCAGTTTGATCCGCAGGTAGTGGAGGCGTTCCTGGCCATGCAGGGGCACGGGCATGCGGGAAGCGTCGCGGTCCGCGCGACTGCGGGAAGCGCCAGCCTGCGGCTGGCTGCGGGAAGCGGGGGCTGAGCTCTTCCCCGCCACCGCCCGTCCCCTGGGAATTGGCCTCTCCCCACCACCC
>JBOHTE010000282.1:0-8637 GCA_050733555.1 Gemmatimonadaceae bacterium
CCCCATTCCCCATTCCCACGATTCCCGATTCCCGTTTGCCGATTCCCAAGGGGCGGGCGGCGGAGGAGAGGCTGATTGCCGATTCCCAGGGGAGGGGTTGTGGGGAGTGGCGAGCCCCCGCTTGCCGCGCCGTCCAGCTGCTCATGACCGGCTCGCCAGCATGAATCGCTCGATCACATCCACCCCCCGTAGCGCTGAAAGCGACGTCAGCCGGGCCGATAACTGGCGCTGCGTCATGAGCGACAGTTGCGCCGCCGTACTGAAGCCGAGGATTCGTGCCACGTCCTTCTCGTCACAGGCCGGATTCTTGGCCAACTCGGCGGCCGCAAGAAGGCGTACCAGATCCATGATCCGCTTGAGACTCGCCGCCGCGCCGCACGCGAACGAACGGCTCAGATGTTCGCGCGTCACCGACAGCGCCCTCGCCACATCGTGGCTGCGCAGTGGCTGCTGCACATGCTGGACCATCCACCGCCACGCCGCAATCGTCAACGGCGTGTCCAGCGCGAGTGGCGCGGGTGGCTCGCCAAGCGCGGTCGTGAAGCGGCCCGTGAATCCATGCGCGGACACCATCGAGGCGAGCAGCCCGTCATCCGGACCGTCGGCGAGCACCGCGCTCGCGCCCGCCGCGACCGCCGCCGCGATCTGCTCCGCATGCGCCGAGCGAAAGGGTGTCACGACAATGAACGCCGCGCTGGGGAAGTGCAGCGCCAGGGAGACGGCGCCGAGCGAATCACTCGCGGCAGATCCAAGATCCACGATCACCGCATCCACGAGCGCGGTGCGAAGCACCTGCTCCACGGCGGTCGCCCGCTGGGTCGTGACCACTCGCACGTGCCGGCGAGGGAGCTGGCGGTGCAGCATGGCGCGCGTGCGCGCACGCGGCGCATGCACCACCACCAGCGGGTGCGGCCCGGTCTGCGCCGCCGCCATGGGCATGCGCGCTACTGCGCCGCCGCGGAATCGCCCACGAGCGCGGCGGCATGCTGCAGCACTTCGCGTGCGTTCTCATAGGAGAGACGTTTCAGCGCAACGTCCAGCGGCAGCCACCGGCAGGCGGTGATGCCCTCCTCGCGCTGCGGAGACGTCGCGGCCGATGCGGACTCCATGAGAAAGAAGTGGCAGATCTTGTGCACCAGCCGCCCGCGAAAGCGGAAGTACCAGTCAATCGTGTCAACGGGTGCGCGCAGCGCGAGTTCGTCGAGGCCTGTTTCCTCCGCCACCTCGCGCAGTGCCGCCTGATCCGCGGGTTCATCTGCTTCCAGATGCCCCTTGGGGAATCCCCAGTTGCGATAACTGTCGCGAATGAGAAGAAACACGGGCTGGCCCTCTACCATGCGGAACACGACGCCGCCCGCTGACACTTCCTCCACCGCGCGCGACCGGGCGGATCGTGCGGCGCGTGCGCTGCTCACGGCCGGGTTCCTGCGCGGATGGCCGGACCGGCCGCTGCGGCCGCACCGGCCGCGGGCCCGAATTCCTCGAGCGTGGGACGCCCCTCGATGAACTGCCGCACCACCGGATCGCGACTGTGTTGAATCTCCGTGACCGTCCCCACCTGTCGCACCGTCCCCTCGTAGAGCATGGCGATGCGGCTGCCTACCGTGTACGCGCTCCGCATGTCGTGCGTGATGACCACGCTCGTGACGCCGAGTTTCTCGCGCATGCGCACCATGAGCTGATCGATCACGGCGCTGGTCACCGGATCCAGTCCGGTCGTGGGCTCATCGTACAGGATGTACTTGGGACGCAGTGCCACGGCGCGCGCAATCCCGACGCGCTTGCGCATGCCGCCCGAGAGCTCCGCCGGGTATTGCGACTGCACGTCGGGCAGATCCACGAGATCGAGCGCCTCATCCACGCGCTTCGCCATCTCCGGTTCACTCAACTGCCCCTGCTTGCGCAGTCCCATGGCCACATTCTCACCGATCGTGAGCGAGTCGAACAGCGCGGCGAACTGGAAGACGTAGCCAATGTGCGCGCGCATCTGATAGAGATCGCGTCGCGACAGCGAGGGGACGTCGAGGCCATCGACCACCACGGTGCCCGCGTCGGGCTCGAGCAGTCCGACCACGTGCTTGATCGCGACCGACTTGCCCGAGCCGGAATAGCCAATGATGACCATGGTCTCTCCCTCATCGACCGCAAGGGAGAAGCCACGCAGCACCTGGTTGGCGCCGAACGCCTTGTACACTGCGTCCCACCTGATCATGCGCAACTCCCGAAGGTCCGGGGGAACGGCCCGCCCGCCGCTGCCCAGCCACTGGCAGCGCTCGCCCTGCGCCCCCGCCACGCGGCAATCTGAGACATTTCCCGTCTCCGGGCAAACTGATCACTTGGCCCGCGACCGGGACGGCTCGCTGCGCGCCGGAGTTCATGAGTGCCGCACGGTCCAGATTCGCATGTCACTGAAATCCACTGACACCAGCCTCGGGCGGACAGGATTTCAGGTTTTGACAGGATTGACAGAATTCGCCCGAAGGCTTCTTAATTATTCCGCGAGCACCAGCAGGTTGAGAATTTCGTGTCCGGGTAAGATGATTCAGATTGTCTCTGACCAGATTCCGGCAGAGCATTTCCTCGTTCCGCATCCGATGTTCCGACTTGCGCTTGCCGTTGTGCTCTCCTGCGCCATGGGCGTCTCGCTGCCCGCGCAACAGCGTCCGAAATCCCCACGGCCATCGCCGGCGTCCACGCCCGCACCTGCGCCGGCTGCGCCATCTGCGGCGCCGGCCGATACGGGCGCGCAGACCGTGCTCTCGGGATTCGTGCTGGACAGCATGACCAATCTGCCGCTCGCCGGTGCCACGATTCTCATCTCCGGCACCACGTTCAGCGCGGTGTCCGATGCCGGAGGCCGGTTTCACATCCAACTCGACAGTCTGAAGCCCGGCAGGTACGAGGTTGGATTTTTCCACCCGTCGCTCGATTCGATGGGCATCACGCCACCATCACGCCACGTGACGATTGTGCATGGCACGAACACGTTTCTCGAACTTGCCGTCCCGTCGGCACGGACCATCGTCGCGGCCGTCTGCCCGGATACTGCCCGGGCGAATGGTGGCGGTTTGATCATGGGCACGGTGCATAACGCCGCGACCGATGCCCCGCTCGCCAATGCGCGCGTGGTCGCGTTGTGGACCGGCGTGAATGTTGGCGCTGACGC
Source organism: Gemmatimonadaceae bacterium (assembly GCA_050733555.1). Classification (GTDB taxonomy): domain Bacteria; phylum Gemmatimonadota; class Gemmatimonadetes; order Gemmatimonadales; family Gemmatimonadaceae; genus JADGGM01. The sequence continues at coordinate 3,167 of JBOHTE010000282.1, forward strand.
CGTGCTCAAGGTGCCGCGGGCACAGAGCTTCGTCACCGGCCGCGATGGCGTGTATCGTCTGTGCGGCATTCCGGCCGGCACGCGCGTGGCCGTGCAGGCGCGCGTCGGCAAGCAGCAGACGGGCTGGGTGGACATGCAGATCGCCGCGGGCGGAATGGGATCGCGCAATTTCCTTGTAGGAATCCGCGACACGACCACCGTGGCGGCACGCCCGGCCGCGAATGCGGCGCCGGCTGGCGCGTCGGGGGCATCGGGTGCCGCCGCTGCCGACACCACGCCTCCACCACTTGGCAATTCCGTTCTCGTTGGTACGGTGACGGGCGCGAACGGCAAACCGCTCGAGAACGCGCAGATTCTGCTGCTCGGATCGCGACTCAGCACCAAGACCAACAGCAGGGGCGCCTTCCGCTTTCCCGGATTGCCCGCCGGCACACAGAGCGTGGAGATCCGGCAGATTGGCTACTCGCCCAGGCGCTACGCGGTGGATCTCTCGCCGCGCCATGAAGGGAATCTCGCGGCCGTGCTCGACGAGCGTGCGCAGGTGCTGGAAGCGATCGAAGTGAATGCCAAGCCGCGCTCCGCCATTCCCGGATTCGATGAGCGGAAGAAGCAGGGCTTCGGCGTGTTCCTCTCACGGGAGGACATCGAACAGAAGGCCGCGGTCAGCATGACGGATCTATTCCGCGGTCTCGCGGGCGTGACGGTGGCGTCCAACGGGAGCGGGTACGTCGTTCAGATGACGCGGACCGCGAGCGTGGGCTACTGCCCGGTGCAGTACTACATAGATGGCAGTCCGATCCTCGCCAGCGCGGATGACATGGACAGCTTGATGCGCCCCGATGACATCGAGGCCATCGAGATTTACAAGAGCGGCACGGCGACCCCGGTGCAATTCCAGGGGTCCGATGGCGGGTCATGCGGCACGATCGTGATCTGGACCAGGCGCAGTATGAAGCAGCCGAAGTCGACCGGAAACCAGTAGCCCGCACGGCCCGGATGACACGAGAGCCCGCTGCACAAGTGCAGCGGGCTCTCAGGTATGGAGTGCGATGGTGTGCGCGCTACTGCCGGACTACGCGGCGAAGCTGCTCAACGCCCGCCCGACCTCTCCTTCGCGCAACCGCTTGAGTGCGCGGTCGCGCAACTGCCGCACACGCTCACGCGTGACGCCCAGCATGGCACCGATTTCCTCGAGCGTGTGCTCGCGGCCGCCGTCGAGTCCGAAGTACAGGCGCAGGACCTTGGCGTCACGGGCCGGGAGCGTGCCGAGCGCTTCCTCGATCTCATCGGTGAGAAAGCGATTCATGGCTTCCTCTTCCGTATCCGGCATCTCATCGGCCACGAAGCGCTCGATGAGCGCACGGTCCCCTTCCGGGTCCATGGGCGCGTCGAGCCGCACGTCGCCCGTGTTGAGCGCGGCGAGCGACTGCACGACGTCCACCGACAGCCCCGTCAGGTGTGCCAGCTCCTCGGGATTGGGCTCACGGCGCAATTTCTGCCGCAGAATCTCCGACGCCTTGATGATGCGGGAGAGATCCGCCGTACGATTGAGCGGCACACGCACGGTACGACCCTGCCGCGCGAGTGACGACAGGATGGCCTGCCGGATCCACCAGACGGCGTAGGAGATGAACTTCACCCCCTGATCGGGATCGAACTTGCGCGCAGCGGTGAGCAAACCGACGTTGCCCTCACCGATGAGATCGATGAGTGGCAGGCCGCGGTTCTGATATTTCTTGGCCACCGAAATGACAAAACGCAGATTCCGCTGCACAAGCTGCTGCAGCGCATCGGGGTCGCCCGCGCGGATCTTGCGCGCGAGTTCGATCTCCTCGGTGCCCTTGAGCAACGGGTACGTGCTCACCTCATAGAGATACTGGTCCAGGATGTCACGCTCGGGCTCGCTGGGCGCGATCCCCGCTGGGGCGGCGCGGCGACGACGGCGCTTGACTTCGGTCATGATACGATCAGCCTCAAAAAAAGTGGTGCAAATGGTCTCGTTAGATGTCGAGCATGCCTGAATCGCTGGCGGCGTTACGTACTGGCCAGCCGACCAACTCCAAGCGATTTTCGGCGCCTGTCCGGCGCCAAGGCGCTGCTAAAATACACTTCCAAGCGATTTGCGCCAGTCCCTTTGCTTGACAGCCATCCCTACCCCGGCTATCGTTCGTGGTTCCCGGGCACCTGTGCACGCCCGGCGTCCAGGGGGCGTAGCTCAGTTGGGAGAGCGCTTGAATGGCATTCAAGAGGTCAGGGGTTCGATTCCCCTCGCCTCCACCTGGTTCGATCACCAGCATGGCGCGATGCGATCCCCGTGCCACAACTGGTTCACTGGAGCCCCGTTGCTCCCTCGCGGGAATAGCTCAGTTGGTAGAGCACAACCTTGCCAAGGTTGGGGTCGCGGGTTCGAGTCCCGTTTCCCGCTTTTTTTCGGCACTCGAAACTCGGATATCTCGCGTCAGTATGCAAGCGATTTCGTCGCGAATTTGCGTGAAAGTACTCTAACGCGCGCACGATCAATCCGCTCCATCGATCAGTCCGCTCCATGTTGTAAATCAGTACGCGACACGGGATGTTTCCGCTGCATGGCGCCATCATCTCCTCTGTCGTTCGGGCGGTTAGCTCAGTTGGTTAGAGCGCCACGTTGACATCGTGGAGGTCACAAGTTCGAGTCTTGTACCGCCCATTTCCTCCGGTGATCTGCTCGAACAGGCAGCTGGCTCAGCCCCGCATGACCCATCGCCCTCCGATGGTCTCCGCCATCCGCCCCACGCGCCTCCCTATTAAGTCCCACATGGCGACGAAATTCGCATCGTCGAGCAGAGTTGCACCCGGACCGCTCCTTGGCGCTGATCCGGCCTTGACGCTTCTCGGCAGGTCGGCTACAATCCCATTGTTTACGGCGGATGCGTCTCGCGGCTGGGGACGCGTCCGCCGTCGCATCTCAAAATCAAACGGGCGCCCGTAGCTCAATTGGATAGAGCATCTGACTACGGATCAGAAGGTTGGGAGTTCGAGTCTCTCCGGGCGCGCCATGACGCCAGCATGTTCCAGAGGATTGGCGTCGGCGGGGCGTGGCGCAGCCCGGTTAGCGCGCCTGGTTCGGGACCAGGAGGTCGGTGGTTCAAATCCACTCGCCCCGACCATACACAAAAGGAGCCGACGCGCTCCTTTTGTGCGTTATGCGCGAGTAGCTCAGCTGGATAGAGCGTCGGCCTCCGGAGCCGAAGGTCGTGGGTTCGAGTCCCGCCTCGCGCATTTGCCTGCAGTACGTGAATACGGAGAACACGCCGGGGTCGGAGGCAGCGCGCGTCTGGCCCCGGTTCTGCTCTGCGAGCCATTGGCGGCCGTCAGATCATCGGCAGCCAGGGCAGCGGCATGAAGGTCGCCACGAAGATCGCAACGGCCAGCCACCCGACGATCTGTCGTCGCACGTCCAACGGACGTTCTGGGGCCAGCAGCACGGGGTGCGCGAGCCGCCCCCGCCCGATCAGGAGACCCAGCACGGCCCACAGCCACCAGCCGTACCACCAGAGGTAGCCAAGCGGGATGAGCAGCAGCCAGAACGCGCGCGCGATCCACGTCTGGGCGCGCCCGAACATGGCGAAGGCGATGTGCCCGCCGTCGAGCTGCGCCAGCGGCAGCAGATTGAGCGATGTGACGAGCACGCCCACCCAGCCGGCAATGGCCACCGGGTGCAGGTGCAGCGGACCGTGCAACCCAAGCACCATCCGGCACCCGCTCAACAACAGCGAATTGCCAATGAAGAGAGCCCCGTCAGCGTACGGGATGTACTGGCCGGCCAGCGGCATCACGGGTCCCCGGGGCACGGACACGCTCAGGGAGAGACCAATGAGCAGCACCGGAATCGCGACAACGAGGCCGGCAATCGGCCCCGCGACGCCAATGTCGAAGAGCGTGCGCCGGTCAAACACCGGAGAGCGAATCCGGATGAAGGCGCCCATGGTCCCGATGATGTTCCACTGCGCCGGAAACGGAATGAAGAACGGCGGACTGATGTTCACACGATAGTGTCGCGCCGCCACGTAGTGGCCCGATTCGTGCGCGAGAAGTATGGCGAACAGGGGGAGCGAGAAGGGGATTCCGGCGCGGAGCTCGGCGAGCGATGGATGGTACCAGACACCGGACACGCCAGCCAGGACGGCTCCGCCGATGGTCATCGTGCCAAGGGTGATCAGCATCAGCGCCGCATGCAGCCACCACTTCTCACGGGGTCGTGACGCCTCGCTGACGAGGACGAGCCACCGCCCTTCCGGGGACTCTTGCCAGTAGTGATACCCGTCCCACTCGGCGATCCGGCGCTCGAGGGCAGGTGACGGGGCGGCGTGCCCGGGCGCCACCAGACCTTCGACAATCCGCCGATCTCCCAGCTCCAGATTACGCCAGTACGTAAAGTATTCTGTTACAGCAAGCTCGGTCACTCTTGACCGCCTTTTTGGCCGACGTTACCTTGGCGACTCCCACAGCACGTCCTTCACCGACTCGCTCCCCATTCGCGCCCCGCGCCATCCGGTCCTCCGCGCTTCATTGCGAGCACGGTAGCGGAACCGCTTTGCACCGCGTGCGCACCCATCTCACCCCGTCGCCTCACGCGGTGCCGCGCCGCTCTCGGAGCCTTAGTCCGTGGACATCACCGAGCTGAAGCAGAAGTCCGTGGCCGAGCTGCACACCATGGCCGAGGATCTCAATATCTCGAACTTCTCGGGGCTGCGTAAGCAGGACCTGATTTTCCGGATCGAGCAGAATCTGCTCGACTCGGACATCGTGCTGCGCGGCGAGGGCGTGCTCGAGATTCTGCCCGAGGGCTACGGGTTCCTGCGCAGCCAGGACTGGAACTACCTCTACGGTCCGGACGACATCTACGTGTCCCCGTCGCAGATCAAGCGCTTCGACCTGCGCACCGGCGACACGGTGGCGGGACAGGTGCGCCCTCCCAAGGAAGGCGAGCGCTATCTGGCGCTGCTCAAGGTCGAGACGATCAACAACGAAGACCCTGATCAGGCCAAACACCGCATTGCGTTCGACAACCTGCGCCCGCGCTATCCGGATCAGCGGCTGCGACTGGAGCCGAAGGACGGGGACATCAGCATGCGCGTGGTGGACCTCATTGCGCCCATCGGCAAGGGACAGCGCGGGCTCATCGTGTCGCCACCGCGCGCCGGCAAGACGATCCTCATGCAGAAGATGGCGAATGCCGTCATCGAGAATCACCCCGAGGTCACGCTCATCGTGCTGCTCATTGACGAGCGTCCCGAGGAAGTGACGGACATGCAGGAGAACGTGCCGGCGGAAGTGATCAGCTCCACGTTCGACGAACCGGCTGACCGCCACGTGCAGGTGGCCGACATGGTGATCGAGAAGGCCAAGCGTCTCGTCGAGCACGGGAAGGATGTGGTGATCCTGCTCGACTCGATCACCCGCCTCGCGCGGGCGCACAACGTGGTGGTGCC
>JBOHTE010000283.1:0-4263 GCA_050733555.1 Gemmatimonadaceae bacterium
CCCCTATTTCATCAAAAGCGGAGAATCGGCCTCCCCATTCTCCATTCCCCATTCCCACGATTCCCCATTCCCGATTGCCCATTCCCACGGGCGGGGTGGTGGGGAGAGGACCATCCCCTATCCCCGGCGCCACGCTTCGATCCGGAAGCGCGCGTAGTATCCCCACTGCAGCCAGCGGCGAAACCAGACGAAGAGGCGCAGGTCGGCGTAGAGCCCCCGATACAGAATCGCACTCCGGCGCGGACCCAGCGACATGCCGTAGGGAAAGTTGCGGCGCGGGCGGAACGCGGGGCCGGCGTCGGGCTGCCATCCTGCCGCCACGCGACGGGCGAGGTAGGCGCCCTGCCAGATGGCATCGATGGCGCGGTCGGTCGTGGCGCGGTCCCGTGTGGCACTGGCGACGCGCGCGCAGTCGCCCATGGCGTAGATCCCGTCGAACCCCGGCACCGCCAGTCGGGGCGTCACCGCGACATGGCCGTCCTCGGTGAGGGGCAGGCTCAGCGCGGCGAGCACCGGGTTGGCGCGCACGCCGGCCGCCCAGAGAATCATGTCGAACGGAATGGACACGCCCTGCTCGAGCAGCACGTGATCGCCGGCGATGCCGAGTGCACGGCGGCCGAGCAGCGTCTCGATGCGCAGCGCCGAAAGGAGGTGCGCGGTGCGGCGCGCCACGCGCGGATGAAAGCGCGGCAGCAGCCGGGGTTCACCGCCCACGAGCGTCGTCACGATGCGCACGCCGTCAACGCGCGCACTGGCCGCCTCGGCGCTCCACTCGACGGCGGTGATGCCGCCGCCCACCACGACCGCGCGCAGCACGCGCGCTCCCTGCACGCGCAGCACGTGCAGCCGGCGGTGCAGCGCCGCCGGGTCGTCGAGAAATTTGGCCGCGACCACCGATGGCGATTGCGCGAACGCTGCGGGAATATCCGGGACGCTCCCGACGGCGAGGACGAGGCGATCGTACGCCAGCACGCGGCCGCTCGCGAGCGTCACCGTGTGCTCCGCCGCGTCGAGCGAAGCGAGCGAGTCGCGCAGGAAGGTGGCGCCAATGGAGCGGCAGAACGCCGGCGTGTCGAACTGCAGCAAGCGCGGCGCGCGCCGGCCGATCACCGTTTCGTGCGCGAGCGGAATGTACGGGTGGCGCTCGCGCGGCTCGACGACCACGATCTCGCCGGGCGCCAGCCGCCGCCGGCGCGACAGACGATACAGAAACTCGAGCCCCGCGAAGGAACAGCCGGCGAGAACCGTGAATCGGCGCGTGGCGATTCCGCCGCGCGCCGGCGTCTCAACGGCCACTTCGCTCATGTCGTGTTCCGGGCGTCCGTGCACTCTGCATGATAATGCAGACCCGCCTGGGCGTGCATGCGTACTCGCCGGCGCTCGGTTGAGAACGGATGCGGCGCGGGGCATCTTGTACCCATGTCATCTCGCGAAACCGGCGCGCCCGGCATCGTGCATCTCGTTGGCGCGGGGCCGGGCGATCCGGGGCTGCTCACGGTGCGCGGACGCGAGCTGCTGGCCGCATGCGATGCCGTGGTGTACGACGCGCTCGTGCACCCGGGTCTCGTCGCGGCGGATGCGCTCGCCGTGGGCGCCGAGCGACACTTCGTAGGGAAGCGCGGCGGCGAAGCATCCGTGCGACAGCAGGACATCACGGCACTCCTGGTGCGACTCGCGCAGCGCGGGCTGAGCGTGGTGCGGCTCAAGGGCGGCGATCCGTTCGTCTTTGGGCGCGGGAGCGAGGAGGCGGAGGCGCTCGCCTGCGCCGGCGTTCCGTTCGAGATCGTGCCGGGCGTGACGGCCGGCATCGCCGCGCCCGCGTATGCCGGCATTCCGGTGACGCATCGCGGGCTCGCCACGTCGGTCACCTTCGTGACCGGTCATGAAGATCCGGCGAAGGATGCCAGCGCCACCGACTGGCACGCACTGGCGAACACGCGGGGTACGCTGGTGCTGTACATGGCCGTGAGCCGCCTCGAGGCGATCGTCGCGGCGCTGCTCGCGGGCGGGCGCGCGGCCGGCACGCCCGTGGCGATGATCGAATGGGGGACGTACGCGCGACAGCGCACCGTCACGGCCACACTGGGCACGCTCGTGGACGTGGCACATGCGGAACAGGTCAGGGCGCCGTGCATCACCGTGATTGGCGACGTCGTATCACTACGTGAACGCATCCGCTGGTTCGACGTCCGCCCGCTGCACGGGCGCCGCGTGCTCGTGACGCGCGCGCGGGCGCAGGTCTCCGGGCTGTCTGCGCGGCTGCGCGCGCTCGGCGCGGAGGTCATCGAGGCACCCACGATTCGCATCGAACCGCTGGACCCCGCGCCGCTGCGGCGTGCGCTGCGGGCGCTGCCGTCGTACCAGTGGGTGCTCTTCACGAGCAGCAACGCGGTGCAGCGCGTGTGGCGCGAGCTGCGCGCGCTGGGGCTGGATGCACGCGCGCTGTCCGGTGTGAAGCTCGCTGCAGTTGGGCCGGCCACGGCCGACGCGCTGCTCGCGATCGGCCTCTCGCCCGACCTGCTGCCGCGCCGCTTCGTGGCGGACGGCGTCGTGGAGGCCATGCGCGGCAGCGACGGCGTGCGCGGCTCGCGGATGCTCTATCTGCGTGCGGAGGGTGCGCGGGAATTGTTGTCGGCCGGGCTGCGCGCGCTGGGCGCCGACGTGGATGAAGTCGCCGTGTACCGCACCGAGTCCGATCCCGGCGGCGAGATCGCCGCGCGCGACGCGCTGGCAGAGGGCGTGGAGCTGGTCACGTTCACGTCGGCGTCCACGGTGCAGAACTTCGTGCGCGCCGTGGGAGTGGACGCCGCGCGGCGCACGCGCGTCGCGTCCATTGGGCCCGTGACGAGCGATGCCGCGCGGGCACTGGGACTCGAGGTGACGGTCGAGGCGCGCGCCGCGACCCTGGATGCACTGGTGGATGCGGTACTCGAGGCGTTCGCATGAGCGACGACACCGGCCTGCGCATCGGGACGCGATCCTCGGAACTGGCGCTGCGGCAGGCACGGCTCGTGGCAGACGCGCTCGCCGCGCGCGGCACGCCGTCCACGCTGCTCACCTTCAAGACTACCGGCGACCGCAACACCGACAAGCCGCTGGGCGCCATCGGCGCCAGGGGACTCTTCACGCATGAGCTGGAGCGCGCGCTGCTCAGGCATCGCGTGGACTGCTGCGTGCATTCACTGAAGGACCTGCCCACGGAGATGCCGTCGGGACTGGCCCTTGCCGCCGTGCTGGAACGCGAGGATCCGCGCGACGTGCTCGTGGTGAACGACGCGATCGCGGCGGAAGGAATCGCTGACCTGCCGCGCGGCAGCCGGGTGGGCACGTCGAGTCTGCGCCGTCGCGCGCAGCTCCGTCATGCGCGGCCCGACCTGGAAGTGGTGGAGCTGCGCGGCAACGTCCCCACGCGGCTCCACAAGGTGGACAATGGCCAGGTGCACGCCGCGATTCTCGCGGCCGCCGGTCTGCACCGTCTGGGCGTGCGCCAGCGCATTGACGCGTACCTCGAGCCTCCCGGCTGGCTCCCCGCACCGGGTCAGGGGGCGATCGCCGTGCAGGTGCGCGCAGACGACGACGCGGTGCGCGGGCTCATCGCGGCGCTGAACCATGCGCCCACCTCCTGCGCGACGCGCGCCGAGCGCGCGTTTCTCGCGGCACTGGAGGGCGGCTGTCAGGTGCCGATCGGTGCGCTGGTCGTGGAGCAAGACGGCGGGCTCGTGCTGCATGGCATGCTGTCGGATCTCGCGGGCGCTCGCGTGCTGCGGGGCGCGACGGTGGTGGACCGAGATCAGCCGGAACGTGCGGGAGCGCGCCTGGCCGCGGAGCTGCGGGGAGAGGGAGCGGACAAAATACTGGCGGGGCTGCGGGGAGCGGAGGGAGTGCCGGCGCCGCAGCCGGAGTAGCGGTTCGTGCGAAGGTGGTCATCGAGATGGAGCAGGCCCCGGTTTCGGCGCCGAACGTGAACGCGATTCGATTCAGACTTGCCGGACGATCACGGACGTCTCCGAGTCTGACGGCTGCGTCAACGCCCGACACGCGAACGTCAGTCCGCCCGAAGCGCCTGCACGGGATCGATCGCGGTCGCGCGCCGCGCTGGCAGGTACGCCGCCAGCGTCGCTACGCCCAGGAGCACGACACACGCGGCGCCGAGCGCCACCGGGTCAGCCGGACTCACTTGGAAAAGCAGCGACGACAGCAGCCGCGACGTTCCCAATGCGGCGACGAAGCCGGCGACGACTCCGGTTCCCGCTATGTATGATG
>JBOHTE010000284.1:0-6719 GCA_050733555.1 Gemmatimonadaceae bacterium
TCGGCCATTGCGCAAGATTCCCCACTGCTGCCTCCCGTAGGAGTCTGGGCCGTATCTCAGTCCCAATGTGGCTGGCCATCCTCTCAGACCAGCTACCCGTCGTCGCCTTGGTGAGCCGTTACCTCGCCAACTAGCTGATAGGCCGCGAGCCCCTCCTCAGGCGCCGTTAGGCTTTCCTCCCCCAGGGATGCCCCCGAGGGAACGTATGCGGTATTACCCGGCCGTTGGGCCGGCTATCCCCCACCTGTAGGACCAGTCGCTCACGTGTTACGCACCCGTTCGCCGGTGAGTGGGTTGCCCCACCCCCCTCGACTTGCATGTGTTAAGCACGCCGCCAGCGTTCGTCCTGAGCCAGGATCAAACTCTCCAATAGTTGAATTGCTTGAATGGCTCTTCGTTACGTCATCGCGCCGAAGCGCGATAAAGTCCGAATCACTATAAAGATTGTTCAGGTCTGAACTCTCCCCCGTGCACTGAACCGGCACAGGATCAACGAGTCCGCCTCGCACAACCGTCTCTCCCATCGATTGTCAATCAGCGGTCAGCGCGAACGATTGCCGCTCGCGTCAACAAAATTGTGCCGCTTCATGTCCTTATCTGCGGCAGCCTTGCATTGTAGCTGCCCATATGACCGCTGTCAAGGCCAATGCACTCGCACTTCGCGAGTCCAAGCCAGTTGCCAGCACTCGTGTGGGGCAGGCAAGCTATAGCGGTCGCCTTCTCGCGGCAAGGCTGTACGCATGGCGATTCCGTCTTATCTGGTGGCACTCGGCTGGAGTGCTTCATCATCCAGCTCCGCACCGCATCCCGCTCGCGCTCGACTGCCCGGTTTACTGCCCAGCCAGCCTGAATAAAACGGCCTCCGCAACCAGGGAACGGACTGAACATCCCGAAATCTGCGCGGGAGTGTATCGCCACTTTCGCACGGTCTCCAGCACCGAATCGCCAAAGCCTGGCGTGGCCTCGAGGACGCGAAGCTGTGCGGGGTCCACACGACCAGTCGTATCCACTGCGAGCTCGATCAGTACGCCGCCCTGCGCGTCAGACTTCCCGCTGGGCCAACGGGGTAAGCGACTCCGCCGCTCCAGGCGAGCTCCAACATCGACTTCGCCATCGTAAAGCGCGTCAGTGGCACGCTCGCGATGAAGTTGCGCCGCACGAAAGAGCGGCAGAATGGCGGCGTTCGAATCGGCCAGTGCCGGTCGCGACCCAATACCGGGCCGTAGCTCCAGCACCAGCGAGATCGAATCACCGCTGCCTTCCGGCATCGGCGGAAACGCACTGTCACGCTGCGCCGCCGCTATGGCGCTCGCCAGATGTGTGAGCACCGACGTGGCACTCGCCGCCAGGAGCGGCATCGGCCGATTCTTCGCTGCAGCGAGCAGGGCGCCTTTCTCGGCTCGCATTTGCAGCGCCGAGTCCATCATGATGTCCGCTTCATTCGAAAGCGGCGGCATCGTCGCCCTTCCCGCAACCGTGGCTCCACTTACCCGCGCGGTGAGCGTGCCCAACATGGGAGGCCGCGCATCACCCGTCAGGCTCGTGACCACTATCTCCCGCTGACCGAGAGATGCCGAGGCCCGCGCACCAAACGTGGTGGTCACCGTGAGCGGTAACCGAACATCAAGCAGCGGATCATAGCGAACCCCGATTGCCGGAAACCGCGAGATGATTTCGGTGAGCGCCGCCTGCAAATACCATCGCGGCAGCACCACGTCCTTTCGCGCAGGCCGCAGTGCAGCGTAGACCACCACGGAGTCCGGGGCGTTCACTGCGGCGAGCACCTGAGATCGGAGAGCGGCGCAATTCAGAGGTTGCTGAGCGCGGAGCGATGGGGCGAGGCTCGCACACAACAGCATGACTGCAGTCGAGGCACGAATCGTCAAGCGCATGGGAATGGATTCGGACGGAGCGGAGTCCGCTCACAACGGCGGGGATGTTGAGGATGGTACGAAGGGAGGCGACCCGATGGGGCAGAGCCAATCTTGCTTCGCTCGGCGAACCAGCGCCAGCGTACCTCCGGATTGCTCTACTCGACGACGCTCCTGTCAGTCGGGTAAACGACAGGAGGCGCAACGACCGGAATCGCTGCGCCTCCATCATGCGCCCTGTAGGAATCGAACCTACAACCTAATGATTAAGAGTCATTTGCTCTGCAAGTTGAGCTAAGGGCGCGACTTGCTGCACTCACGCGCCAGGGAGGACTCGAACCTCCGACCCACAGCTTAGAAGGCTGTTGCTCTATCCACCTGAGCTACTGGCGCTTCTTCACCTGCCCGGGCCGGCGTGGCGAACGAGCTTCTCCGGCGGCGGGGGCACCTGCCAGGTCGGGGCGACCGGATTTGAACCGGTGACCTCCTGCTCCCAAAGCAGGCGCGATACCAGGCTACGCTACGCCCCGCAACGACGCCGTGAATGTATGCGGAGACCGAAGAAAAGGGAATGGGCGCCGGGTGTGATGCCGTGCTCGCCCGTCCTGGTGTTCCACCGCGCCTCGCTACGGGCACTGCGTCGACTGCAGATCGCGCACCAGCTTCGCGAACGCGCGTCCCCGGTGACTCACGCGCTCCTTGTCCTCGCGCGACGCGTCGCCAAACGTCACACCCAGCGCCTCCGAGAGGAACAGCGGGTCATACCCGAACCCGCCGTTGCCGCGCGGTGCGTCGAGCATCGTGCCCGTAGTCTCGCCACGAAAGGTGCGTTCTCCCCGGTCATCGATGCAGGCCGCGACGCACACGTAGCGCGCGCGACGGTCGCGCGCGCCACGCAGCGCGGCGAGCAGTTTGGCGTTGTTCGCCGCATCGAGCGCGCGTCCCGAGAGATCGGGACGCCCGCTCCAACGCTTGCTGTGCACGCCCGGCGCTCCACCCAGGGCCTGAACCTCGAGGCCGGAATCATCGGCGATCGTCGCGCGTCCACCGCTCAGCGCGCGGAAGTAGCGCGCCTTCGCCAGCGCGTTCTCCTCGAACGTCGCGTAGCATTCGAGGTCTGATTCGCCCGCCTGCTCCTCGAGTCCCGCGTGCGAGAGATCTTCGACACACATGCCAGCGTCCTCGAAGAGGGGCCGGAGTTCGTGCAGTTTGCCCAGGCTGCGGGTGGCCAGCAGCATCGCGGGCACCACATCACTCATCTCGCGAGCGCCGCGTGCTGGTGTGCGAGCAATGCGCGCACACCACCGGCGGACAGATCGAGCAGCGTGTCGAGCGTCGCGCGGTCGAAGGTGGCGTGTTCACCGGTGCCCTGCACTTCCACGAACTGGCCTTCGCTGGTCATGACGACGTTCATGTCCACACCCGCGCGCACGTCTTCAGCGTAATCCAGATCGAGGCGCGGCTCGCCGTCGATGAGTCCCACGCTCACTGCGGCGACGCGGCGGCGAACGGGCGACTGCGCCAGAGTCCCGCGCATGACGAGCCACTGGAACGCGTCGGCGACGGCCACCGCCGCGCCCGTGATCGCGGCCGTTCGCGTGCCGCCGTCGGCCTGCAACACGTCACAGTCGACGCGCACGGTGAACTCGCCAAAGCGAAAGTCATCGAGCATGGCGCGCAGGCTCCGCCCGATCAATCGCTGGATCTCCTGCGTGCGGCCACCAAGCTGCGATCGCTCGCGCGCCGTGCGTGTGTGTGTCGCCCGGGGCAGCATGGCGTATTCCGCCGTCATCCACCCTTCGCCGCGTCCGCGCCGCCAGGATGGCACGCCCTCCTCCACCGAGGCGGTGCACAACACGCGCGTCGCGCCGAACGCGATGAGGCACGATCCCTCCGCGTAGGGCGCCGCGCCGCGCTCGATCGTGATCGCTCTCAGCGCATCCGGGGCGCGCCCGGTGCGTGCGGTGTGTTCAGGATGGTCCACGAAGTGTCTCGATGATGCTGGTTGTCGACTGTCCCGCCGTGAGCGGCACGATCACGACGCGACCGCCCCAGCCTTCCACTTCGCTGCGGCCCACGACGCTAGCGGGAACATAATCCCCTCCCTTCACCAGCACGTCAGGGCGCAGGGTGAGAATGAGCTCGAGCGGCGTGTCCTGCGGAAAGAGCACGACGGCGTCCACCACTTCGAGCGCGGCGAGCAGGTAGGCCCGCGCTCCCTCGGAGCGCACCGGGCGCTCCGGTCCCTTGAGGCGGCGCACCGATGCATCCGTGTTGATGCCAACCACCAGGGCGTCGCCCATCGCGCGCGCGGCCAGGAGGAGATCCACGTGGCCGGGATGCAGCAGATCGAACACGCCATTGGTGAAGACCACCGGGCCGTGCACGGTGGCGCGCCATGCTGCCGCATCGTCCCACCCGAGCACCTTCCGCGCCGGCAGCCGAACGCTCAGAACGTCCTCTCAGCGTGCGGCGTGAACGTGATGTGCGTGGAGTAGCCGGGGAGGTCCACCGGTTCGCTGTACGTCGACGAGATGGAAATGCCCGCATCGGTGCGCTGGATCTGCACGGCGCCGGCCGGATCCGGAAGTCCGAGCGAATCCGCAAGCGCCTGCAGCCGGCCGGCGATGTCGGCATCGGTATGGGCCTGCGCGAAGTTTGCTTGCTGCGTCATGGCATCGCGAAATTGATAGTAGTGCACGTATATTGGCGCCACGTCGCGCCCAAAGTAGGCCACCGCGACGAGCAGGAGCAGCGCGAACAGGCATCCCAGCCGGGTGGCGCCACGACGTGCCCATCTCACCATTGCGACTGTGCTCCGGCGACGATGTCGTTGACGATCTTCTCGATGGCGTCCTTGCGCCCCTGATCTTCACCGCGCTCCGCGTACGTGCCGTCGCGCATCAGGCCCTTCTGCGACCAGAGCGTGCGACCGGTGCTCTGGTCGACGATCTCCACGTCGATGGTGATCTGCAGCTTCCGCTGCGCGCTCGTGGCCTGCGCCGGATCGGCGCTGTAGGCGATGGGGATGTCAGCGTCGTAGCGCGTGATGGTTCCGCGCACGACGGCATCGGCCTTGCTTTCCGACGCGTCCCGAAGGCCGAGCCGGCTTTCGAGATCCTTCTTCATGCGATCGTAGAGCTCCTGCTGGAGCGTGGAGGAGGACGTCTGGTTGTCGAAGGGAAGAATGGCAACCGAGTGAATGTTGGACGGCAATCCGCCACCCGCGAAGCCATAGATGCAGCCCGTGAGCAGCGTGACCAGCGCCAACAGAACCAGCCTACCGCCAGATTTTCGCATCGAATGCCGGGACAGTGTCCACCCGCTCGATCGTCAGTTGCAGCGCGCGACGCGCTCGGGAATACTCATAGCGTACGGACCCGGTGGATGATCGTGTCAGCCACTGCGGAATGCGTCCACCGTCGACAACTTCCAGTCGGCCGAGCTGTCGGTCCACGAACGTCGCGCGCCAACCTGGATCGTGTCCAATTTCGACGCGCAACGTGTCGCCGTCAACGCGCGCGGCTGTGTCCGGCGCCGCAGGAACCGCGAGTCGGCCGAGCGCGGCCCAGAGCAGCGGAACCGGCGGAAGATAGCGACGGACGGCATCGCCGGAGGGCGTGCGGACGGAGTCGCCCACGAGCAGTGCGTAGCCACTCCCCATTCCGTTGGCAACGAAAAAGTCCAGGCGGACGCTGTCGGGCGGCGCGACGCGCGCGGCACCGTCACCGCGTACGCGAACGTTGTCATCCGTGAAGCTCCACTGGAACACGATCGTGCGATGCACCGGCGGGAGCGCGGTGCGCGGGATGGTCGCAGGGACCACGGCACCGGCGAGTGGAGGCGCCTTGGGCGCGCAGGCGCCGAACAGCGTCATCAGCGCGACAGGCGCTGTCGCGGCTGCCCGCCTCACCGTACGACAACGCTCCGGAGACTGTCTCCCTGCACGAGCGCATCCAGTGCAGCGTATCCGCTCACGACGTGTCCGAATACCGTATATCCTCCATCCAGATGCGGCTGTGGCGAGAGCGTGATGAAGTACTGGCTGCCACCCGTGTTCGGACCGCTGAGCGCCATGCCCACGGCCCCACGGTCATAGAGACGGCGATTCAGCTCATCGCGAATGGTCCACGAGGGTGCGCCATTGCCGTCGCCACGGTGGTCACCGTCCTGCGCGACGAAATCGGGAACCACGCGATGGAACGCGATGCCGGTATAATAGCCGCTGCGCGCCAGCGTGAGGAAATTGTCCACCGTGAGCGGCGCATCCGCCGCATACAGCTCCAGCTCGATGGCGCCACGCACCGTTTCGAGCGTGACATGTGGCAGGGTGCCCTTGAGCGCGGGCAGTACGAGCGCGCGCACCCGGTCGGCATACCACGCGAGCGGGTGCGGCGCCGGCGCGGGCGGCGCGGCGCGCCACGCCGAGAGCAGCGACACGGCGCCCGTGGCATCGCGAACCAGCGGATCGGCCGGCACGGGCAGCGCGTGAATGGCAGCGATGAGCGAATCACCGAAGGCCGCACTGTCATGGCGCCAGGCGCTGGCCAGGAAGTGCGCCACGGCAACGCGCGCATCCGGAACGGTGTCATGCGCGGCGAGCTGCAGGCTCAGGAGCACGCGCGGCACTTCCGCAGCCGTTGCGTGGTGCACGAGCGACTCGATGCACAGCGCGCGAACGTAGGGGTCCTGGTCGTGCAACCCGAAGTACATGAAGGCGCGCCGCCACGGATGCTCCTGGGCCGTATCCGCATGCGGCGCCATTGCCTCGTACCCTGAGATGCGGACGCGCGGATCGGGATCGTTCGACAGCGGGAGCGCGATCTGGCGCATGCGCTCGATGCTGGG
>JBOHTE010000285.1:0-3477 GCA_050733555.1 Gemmatimonadaceae bacterium
AGACAACGATCGAGCGGTCCGCGGCGTCGAACCGGTACGCGAACGCGGGGACCATCGGCGGATGGTGCACGAGGGCCGCGGTCACGCGGACGTTCTCGTCATGCATCACCTGGCCGCCGACTCGCACGTCGTGGGGGTGCACCTGCGGCCGAAGCGGTACCCGCCCTTCGTCGACCGTCCGGGCGCGGACCGCCGAACGCCCGAGTCAGCCCGCGAACGAATCAAATACAAGCGAGCGAAGCGAGCAATTCCTGGCGCGTTCGTCGGGCATGACCGGAGTGACGACGAGCTGATCGAGCGTGCCGATCTCCTTGACGCGGCGCACGAGCGATACCACGCGCTCGCACGGCGCGACTCGACGTCCCCGCCACCGCGTATTACTTCTCCCGCCAGGTACGTCCCAGAGAGGTTTTCCCGTGCTCCGCATCCTCGCCGCCTTTCTCCTGATGATGCTCGCCCTTCAGCCCGCGGCGGCACAAACGACATACTCCGGCAATCCGATTCTTCCCGGGTGGTACGCCGATCCGGAGGCGCACGTCTTCGCCGGCGAGTACTGGATCTACCCCACCTACTCCGCGCCGTACGACCAGCAGACTTTTCTCGACGCCTTCTCCTCGCGCGATCTCGTGACGTGGGTGAAGCACCCGCACGTGCTCGACACCGCGAACGTGAAGTGGGCGCATCGCGCGGTGTGGGCACCGTCCATCGTGGAGAAGGACGGCTGGTACTACCTCTTCTTCGGCGCCAACGACATTCAGAATGACAGCACCGTGGGCGGGATCGGCGTGGCGCGCTCCCGCTCGCCGGCGGGGCCGTTCACGGACTATCTCGGGCATCCACTCATTGGCGCATTTCACAATGGGGCGCAGCCCATTGATCAGATGGTGTTCCGCGATGTGGACGGCAGCTATTACATCGTGTACGGCGGCTGGGGCCACTGCAACATCGCGCACCTCAACGCCGATTTCACCGGGTTCATCCCCTTTGCCGATGGCACGACCTTCCGCGAGATCACGCCCAGGGGCTACGTGGAGGGCGCGTACATGCTGCTGCACAACGGCAGGTACTACTTCATGTGGTCGGAAGGCGGATGGACGGGTCCCGACTACGCGGTGGCCTACGCAGTGGGTAGCTCACCGTTCGGACCGTTTACGCGTGTGGGGAAAATCCTGCAACAGAATCCCGACGTGGCCACGGGCGCGGGGCACCATTCGGTGCTGCACGCGCCGGGGTCGCCGCGCTGGTACATCGTCTACCACCGCCGTCCGCTCGGCGAAACGGACCGCAATCACCGCGTGGTGAGCATCGACGAGCTGCGGTTCGACTCCACCGGCGCGATCCTGCCGGTGGTGATCACGAAGAAAGGGGTGGCCGCCGATCCGATCGGCGGCCCCCGGTGAATCGTCTGAGGCGCTATTCAGCGTCGGCCCTCGACGATCTTCGCCATTGCAATGACGTTGTCATGCCAAGGCCCGGGATACTCGTCCCTCCACTCTGTTCCTGCGCTTGAACGGTGATCTGCATGTGCCTCGCATCGGCCAGCGTCACGATCACCCAGTTCTGGCCCGTCTTCCAGGTGCACCTGCCCAGCGTTCCTGGAATGGGCGCTCCGGCTACGCCGTCACTCACTTTGAGCCCGGTGGTCTTGAGGATCTCCGCCGGTGTGATCAACGCACAGGCGTTGTCGACCGGCACCGGCGTGCTCGAAGGGGCGCTGGCGGCGCCTCCGGCAATCACTCGGCGAGCGAACCGGGTCCCGTAAAGACCGTGTGCGACCACGTCGACCTCAACTGAGCACTCCTTGCGGGGAGACACGAGCAAATGAGGCCGAACAGTACGGCGGGGGCGTGACGCAGGCGTCACGGGCGTGTGACCTGTGCGGTGACGGCATGCGCTGCACACCGGTGCCAATGTCGTCCACCATGATATAGACGCGTGTCCCCTCGTCGCGCCCTGCGGCCCGCCTTCTCATGAAGCGGAGCATCGCGCTTGATTGGCGGTCATCGGGGGTCCGGGAGCGGCACTCCGGGCTTCACGTCCACATTGTGATAGGCTACGATCTTCCACTCGCCAGCCTGCCGGGCGAGGACCTGCAGCAAGCGCGTGCGCAGACGCCCGTGCTGGTCGAACGTCATCCCCGGGCGGCGCTGGGTCACTCCGGTGACTGCCGTCAGCACTTCGACAACGGCGACATCAGGACCCAGGAAGCGGAGCGCGACGATGTCCTGCTGCAAGGTCGTATGCTTGAAAATGCTTTCGAAGATCGCCGCGTGCTGGTGCAGAAAAGCCGCCTGGCCCGTGAAGAACTGACCGCGGATGTTCGTGAACGTCGCATCGGCCGCGACATGACGCGAGTAGGCGGTCGCATCACCCTGATCCCACGCCGTGATCTCATCCTCGACAACGCCGCGGATGGCCGCGGTGTCGGCGGCGGTCTGTGCCCTGAGCCGCGGCCCGAGCAGGCCAAGGAACAGACCTGCCGCAAGCGTCATCAGCTTCTGTCCTTGCCAGCGTCGCGTCACCGCACGCCGACTGTCTCCCGCCAACGCGCGCGGGCCGCGCGGGAGGCGGAGAGTTCCGCAACGACTGACGTCCGCCGCTGCATGCACGATGAAACCTCCTGTTTCGCCAGTGAAGGCGGTGGTGACGGCTAACGCCGCGTCAGGGTGACTCGCGCAAACGGTCTGCGCACTCCGGAACTATCGTTGTCCATGTGCCACTGCCAGGAGTCCTTCGTACGATCGTAGACGAACGTCGTGTGAAAGCTCGTGGTTGCGGTGTAGTGGAAGAGGAAGGGGATGGAATCACCGGCGACCGAGCCGCGGCCGGTGCCCTCGGGCGGGAAGGCCGCCGCGGCGGTGTTATCCATCCACATGCACGCGTACGCGCCGGTCCCGGGATCGCGACCGAAGAGCACCACCGCTTCGTAGGCAGGAGTGCCATTCGGCGCGCGCTCGCGAGACACCTCGTGCATCTGCACGTACTCGCGGCCAAGCAGCCACTGGAAGCTCACATCGTGTACGGTCTGCTGGCGGGCAATGGTGCCGCGCAGCACCCAATGCCCGATGAGGCGCGGGAAGAGCGAGTCAGGATGCAATCCCTGGCCGAACAACGCCGCCGGGGCGCACCCGAGAGCGAGAGCGAATATCAGGGCCTTGCGCACTTGCCACCTCGTCGCGGATGCTCGGAAGCACGCCGAGCCTGCAGTCGCCGGCATGCTATAACTCCATCAGGTCCTTTCCCACGATCACGCGGCCACTGAAATGCTTCCGCGCCGCGCTGCGCCGCTCGTCGACCGTCCGGCCGCGAATGTCCGTCGCATTCATCTCGAAGAACAGGTCGGTCATGCGCACCAGCGGCGGAGGTCCCCAACTGTCCAGGCGGGTGCGCAACCCAGCGGCCCACGCGAGCAGAATCAGGTTGCCGTAGTCGGCGTTATGGTCAGAGTGGTCGAGCCGCGTGCGCCGACTGCTCTGC
>JBOHTE010000286.1:0-1668 GCA_050733555.1 Gemmatimonadaceae bacterium
CGAATGGTTCGCCCATTGGCAATGGCCAACCGGAGGCGGCCGACGCCGCGCCCGCGCGCCCCGCGTTGCGCTGCAGCACATCGTACGCGATGTCACCGGTGCGGACGGTGGTTCCATGCACCTTGCGCGCGTGCAGCTCGGCGACCGCTGCGGCCGATGGCGCACAGAGCAGCTCCGCGAGCTCATCCACCACCCGGCGATTGATGTCCTCCGCCATGAGGTGGTCGGCTGCGCGGAGGCCCGCCTCGACGTGCACCACGGGAATGCGCAATTGCGCCGCCGCGAGCGCGCACCCCAGGGTGCTGTTCGTGTCGCCAATGACGACGACGGCCGCCGGCCGCTCGCGCACGAACACCTGCGCCGCGCGCGAGAGAATGGCCGCGGTCTGCTCCGCGTGCGGCGCCGAGCCCACTTCGAGCAGGTGATCGGGACGGCGCACGCCCAGTGACTGGTAGAGTCCGGCATTCAACTCGTAGTCGTAATGCTGGCCCGTGTCCACGGTGATCACGCGCCACTGTCTGCTCATCGCTTCGATGAGCAGTGACGCCTTGATGACTTGCGGGCGCGTGCCATAGCACAACGCCAGCGGGATCTTGCTCTGCGGTGAAAACGAAGGCATGGTTCGTATCGAGTGAAATTCCCCGTTCAGGCAACTCCGACTGCTTGCGATCCCGCCTCCGCAGCCACCTGTCGCACGCAAGATCACAACTCCCGCTTCCATTCGCCAGCGTGTCATTTTCTTCTGAGGAATCCATGAGGCATCGTCTACTCGTTCCCGCGGCGCTCGTCGCGGCGTTTGTTGCGGCGGTGGCGCTGTGCAGCGCCGCTCCCGTCGTCGCGCAATCGTCATCGTCCGACGCGCCGAATACGCTCACGAGGGCCGAGCGCGCCGCCGGATGGCAACTGCTGTTCGATGGCAGGAGCACGAGCCAGTGGCGCGGCTACAAGTCGGACAGCGTGCCGGATGGCTGGAAGGTGGAAGACGGCACGCTCACGAAGAGCGGCAGCACCGGAGACATCATCACGCGCAGCAAGTTCGCCAACTTCGAGCTGGACATCGACTGGAAGATCGCGTCTGGCGGCAACGCGGGAATCTTCTATCGCGGCACCGAGGAGTACGACCATATCTACTGGAGCGCGCCCGAGTACCAGTTGCTCGATGACGCCAAGGCGCCCGACGGCAAGAGCCGCCTCACCTCGGCCGGCGCGGCGTACGCGCTGTATCCATCGCCCGCCGGTATCCTCAAGCCCGCCGGCGAATGGAACTCCACGCGCATCATCGTGAAGGGCGCTCACGTGGAGCACTGGCTCAACGGGAAGAAGCTGCTCGAGTACACGCTCTGGAGCCCCGACTGGAAAGCCAAGGTCAAGGCCAGCAAATTCGCCGCGTATCCCAACTATGGCATGGCGAAATCGGGCTACCTTGGCATCCAGGGAGACCATGACGGGACGCTCACGCTGAAGAACATCAAGGTGCGGAAGATGGACTGAGAACGATCCCCGCTCCACGGCCCTTCCCCGGGGAATGGGGAACCGGGAACAGGGAATGGGGGAGGCAATCACTACTACGGGGAATGGGGAATCGGGAATCGGGAATGGGGAAGGCAGTCCGCCCCCTGCCGCCCTGCCCCAATGTCATGGGGAATGGAGAATCAGGCTCCCCTGTCT
>JBOHTE010000287.1:0-1567 GCA_050733555.1 Gemmatimonadaceae bacterium
CGACTATTGCGAAAGGAGCATGGTTTGCGCTCCGCATCGGGCAGGCGCGTCTCCTTCCCGACGGACGCATCACGAACTCGATCAACATGACCATTCCGGGAGAACTTTATCTCAATTACGGCTGGGCAGGCGTATTCCTCGGCATGACGTTCCTTGGAGCATTTCTCTCACTATTTTGGCACACGACGAGCTTTTGGTCTCGTCCGCGCAACGTGCTCGGGACAGCTTTCGGGTTCTATCTGATTTGGCCATGGGTAGGCTTCAATCTCGGCGCCGACTTGCAAATATTCGTGACGCTAACGGCAGTGTATTTGATTCTGGTGGGTGCAGGAATTGGGCTGTCGTCGTTGCGCAGAACCGCGACGACGGTTCGTAATGCATCGGTTTCGCCGGGGTCTGCGTGAGGAGTCCAGACAACGCGTCGACGACACGTACGGCGACACGACTGCAGGAAGATGCGGAGAGCGCATTGCGTGCGTACACGCCGACCGGCAGTCTGACGTCCGACGCTGAATCGCCGCCGTCAGGGCGCCGTGCGATGGTGGTGTGTGATCAGTGGCTCGGCAGCACCGGCTTCTCGGGGCTGAATGCTCTCAGACGGAAGGGATGGGACGTTCATGTCATCCCGGAATGGGAATTTGTACCTGTCCACTGGAACTCCCGGACCCTGAGGATAGTGGGCAGGGTGTTGCGCCCATTTGCCGAGCGTGAGTTGGCTCGAGAGCTAGTGTCGGACGCTCAACATCTCGCACCTGAGTTTTTGCTTGTCTTCAAGGGTCGGTTCATCAAACCCGGGACCATCCGAACACTTCGGCGCCTCGGAGTACGCTGCTACAACTTCTTTCCAGACGTCTCATTTCGTGTGCATGGACCACATCTCTCGCAGACCCTTCGCGAGTACGACTGGATCTTCACGACAAAGACATTTGGTCTGAAAGACATGCGAGACCAGTTGGGAATTGCGAATGCCAGCCTCCTCATGCACGCGTTCGATCCGGATGTGCACCATCCTGTCTCACTAAGCGAGCGCGATCACCAACTATTCGACTGCGATGTCTCCTTCATCGGCACATGGTCTCCCAAGAAAGAAGCGCTGCTGGGTGAATTGCTGAGGCGCCGGCCAAATCTGCGGATGCGGATCTGGGGGGATCAGTGGTGGAGGGTCACGACGCATGCGCACACGCTGCGCTCAGCGATCGCCGGACGCGCCGCGACTGGAGTCGAATACGCCAAGGCAATCTGCGGCTCTCTAATTAACATTGCGATTTTGAGCGAAAAACGCGTGGGCGCCTCCAGCGGGGACCAGATCACTGCACGCACGTTTCACCTACCAGCGTGCGGCGGTTTCGTCTTGCACGAACGCACTGATGAAGTGCGGGCTCTTTTTCGCGAGGATGATGAAATCGTGTGTTTCACGGCCGTCGACGAGCTGATTGCCAAGATCGACGAGTTTCTTCCGGACGA
Organism: Gemmatimonadaceae bacterium; assembly: GCA_050733555.1. Taxonomy (GTDB): domain Bacteria; phylum Gemmatimonadota; class Gemmatimonadetes; order Gemmatimonadales; family Gemmatimonadaceae; genus JADGGM01. Next base: position 1,465 of record JBOHTE010000287.1, read on the forward strand.
ACGGCGGCGCCGACTAATTGCCGAGCGAGGGCGCACGGTGGTGCAGGAGCGCCATTCGTGGGATGAGCGGATGCGAGTGATCCTGGCCCACCACGCGCGGGTC
>JBOHTE010000288.1:0-1046 GCA_050733555.1 Gemmatimonadaceae bacterium
GCTCGGTACATGGCAGGCATATCGTGACGTCGTGCGCCTAGGCCGAAAAACGCGACTCCCTGGGACGCAGCGCAAGAAGCTCTGGGAGATCTTCGAACGTCTGCGAACGTCGCTGCGCGCACGGAACCTTGTTACGATGGCCGATGTCTATGGCCGGTTGACCGCGCACATCGCGGCGCGCGAGGTCGCTCCGTACGACTTCATTGTGGTGGACGAGGCGCAGGACGTGAGCGTTTCACAGCTACGCCTCGTGGCCTCGATGGGCGGCATGCGACACGATGCGCTCTTTTTCGCTGGCGACCTGGGACAGCGAATTTTCCAGTTGCCCTTCTCATGGAGGTCGCTCGGGGTGGACGTTCGCGGCCGCTCGGGGACGCTGCGCACCAACTATCGCACATCGCACCAGATTCGGGCACAGGCCGACAGGCTGCTCGGGAGCGAAGTGTCTGACGCGGATGGCAACGTGGAGCGGCGAGCGGGGACGATTTCGGAATTCAACGGCCCGGAGCCACAGGTGCGCGTGGCGAATACCGCTGTCGAAGAACTCGCGCAGGTCTCTGGCTGGCTGAGCGCCCGGGCCGCTGAAGGCGTGACCCCAGGAGAAATCGCGATCTTTGTGCGATCAGAGGGCGAGTTGCCGCGCGCCACTGCGGCCGTGAAGGAAGCCGACCTTCCGTTCGCGCTGCTGGACGAGGGAGTGAAGACGACTCCGGACCAGGTTTCTGTCGGCGTCATGCACCTGAGCAAAGGACTGGAATTCCGGGCGGTAGCGGTGATGGCGTGCGATGATGAGGTGCTACCGCTGCAATCGCGCATCGAGGAGGTGAGCGATGAAGGCGACCTCGAGGACGTTTACGACACCGAGCGCCATCTCCTGTATGTGGCATGCACCCGGGCGCGGGATCACTTGCTCGTCACAGGCGTACGCCCGGCGTCGGAGTTTCTGGAGGATTTGACTGGCGGGGACGCTCGTCCTGAGCGGGCGAGCTCGTCGTGAGCGTAGACGTGTCGAGTGGCCCCCGTTCGACAGATAGTGGGCCATATGC
>JBOHTE010000289.1:0-1420 GCA_050733555.1 Gemmatimonadaceae bacterium
CCGCTGACCCGCTTCACCGAGGGTCCGCGGCGCTCCCCCACGCCGGAGCCTGCCGCGACCGAGCGACCACCGACTCGCCATCAACGACCCGCGACCGCCTTTATCAACCTCATCCTCCCAATTCGCGCCGGCTTCTTTTCCATCCCGGGTGTCGGCCGGTACGCCATATGCGAAAGTTCTCATGCGCAGTGAGTCGGCGACAGGACCTCGCTGCCGGTTGCATGAGCGCCGCCGGTCTTTTGGCGGGACCTCATGCAGCCGTGAACAGGCTGGCCGTCAATCGGAATGCCTCATGACGAAATCATGGGGCGCCCGCGGTCTGCCGGAACTGGCGATGTTCCAGTTCGCCACGATATCTCGCACATGGAGGTGTTGTCTGCCGTGTTCCGGTGGCAGTGGGCCTTTGTCAGGGGGGAACAGTATGAGTACCCAAATCCATACCACGCACGATGAACGTGCGCTGGTGCACGACATGGCGACCGGATCGACCACCGCGACGATTGGCGCCGGAGCGGCAGTCATACTCGGGATTCTCGGTCTCATTGGCCTCATCCCCGACGTGCTGGCGGGAATCGCAGTCATCGTCATTGGTGTCACGCTGCTCAGTGCCGGCAGCATCATCGCAACCCGCTACAATAGAGCACTGACCAGTGAGCCGGTCACTGTGCGTCGCCCGGCCCGGAGCGGCATGGGGATGGAGGTCCTCGCCGGCATCGCGGGTATCGTGCTTGGCATTCTGGCGTTGCTCGGCGTGAATCCGCCGGCTCTGCTGGCCATTGCCGCTATCGTGCTGGGTGCTGGGCTGCTCATGGCGAGCAGTGCCATGATGCGGCTCGAATCGTTGGTGCGGTCGCAGGCTTCCGCAACCGGGCGCCCGATCGAACACGATGCGATCTACGCCGCGAGTGGCACGGAAGTGCTCATGGGCGTGGGCGCCGTCGTGCTTGGCATTCTGGCGCTCACCGGCCACAACCCCGTCGTCCTGGCCCTGATCGCGATGATCGCACTGGGCGCGGCGATTCTGCTGGGCGACTCACCGATCACGGACCGGTTGTTCGGGATGACGGGATGACGATGGCGTTGGTGTGATGATCTCACAGGAGATCGTGTTCGTTACAGCACTGGCGGTGGACCGGGCGCAGGCCCGGTCCACCGTTTTTTTCCACAGGTCGCGTCAGCTGGAACGTTCACCGGACAGCTCATCTGCGGAGGCGCACCGTGGTGCTCAGCGTCGCTCCCGTTTCTGCACGGCCGGGGAGGACGCCGCGGCCCAGAGCGGATAGGGCAATCCTGCCAGGCGATTGATCACGATGGCCTGGAGCGCCAGGATCACCACCGCCGCCATGAGGACCGCGAGCTGCGTGGGTGTGTGCAGGATCCCCAGCGACACAATGAGCGTCGTCGCGCCCGCTGGTGGATG
>JBOHTE010000290.1:0-12629 GCA_050733555.1 Gemmatimonadaceae bacterium
GCCGGGAATCGTATAACCCATCGACATCATGCTCCCGCTGAGCGGTGCTCCCTGAATGAGCGTCGCGTCCACCACACCCGGCACGGCCCGCAGCCGCTCCAGCGCGCGATCATAAAATGTGGCTGCACCGCTGTCGGGCAATGCCAGGTTGCTCACGTCCACCGAGCCATGGAGCAACGGCTGAATGTCGAATCCGACGTTGACATCCTGGATGTTCCGCAGGCTGTGGACGAAGAGTCCCGCGCCGGTGAGCAGGACGACAGCGAGGGCGACCTGCACGATCATGAGCGTCGCGCGTAGCTTCGAGCGCCGGTCCACGCCTTCCCGGACGCCCTCCTTCATCACCGTCGCGAGATCCGCGCGGGTGGCCCAGAGAGCCGGTACGATGCCGAAGAGCAGCCCTGAGAGTGTTGCCACCAGAATGGTGAACGCGAGCACGCGCCCCTGCGCGAAGAACGACAAGGGTGGCAATCCCGAGACGGGAACGAGGTCCGTTGCCCAGAGCGCGATGAACATGCCGAGCACCGCCGCCGCGCTGGAGAGCAACAGGCTCTCGACGACCAGTTGCCTGACGAGACGCCCGCGACTCGCGCCCACCGAGAGCCGAATCGCGATTTCGCGCCGGCGCGTGGCCGCGCGCGCCAGCAGCAGATTTGCCGTGTTCGCGCAGGCGATCGCGAGGACTATGAGCGCGGCAATGGCCAGCCATCGCGCGATCGTGGCCTGCAGGGATGGGCTCGGGCCGCGGGCGGCGACCACCGGGCCGAGCACGACTTCGGGGTGCGGGTCCAACTGGGGATTGGACTCCGCCACGTGCCATACGATGCCCTTGATCTCCGCCTGCGCGCGCTCGCGCGTCACGCCCGGCGCCAGGCGCCCCACGATCTGGAGCCAGATGGAAAAGCGGTTGGCCAGCATGTTCTCGTCGTAGCCCACGTGCGCGGCCTGCGCGAAGGGCACCCAGAGGTCGGGCTGGCTCGCATCGATGCCCCGGAAGCCAGGCGGCGCAACGCCGACGATCTGGAAGGAGCGGCCGCCGATGATAAGCGTCTTGCCTACCGCGCTCCGATCGCCGCCGAACTGTTGTTGCCAGTACGCGTGACTGAGGACGACCGCCGGTGGCGAGCCGGGTCCGTTGTCTTCCTCGGCCACGAAGAAGCGACCCAGCGCGGGCTTCACGCCCAGCACGGGGAAGTAGTTCCGGGAGACGAGCATGCCGTCGGGGCTGCTGGCGTCGCGCCCCTGGCCCACGCTCAGTGAAACCGTCGCGAATGCCGCGACGCCGGAGAGCGAGCGTGCATTGTCCCGGAGGTCGAGATACTCGGGGAATGATGTGCGCGATCCGCCGCCGGTGATCATTCCCGTTTTCCGGATGATGTACGGGCGCACGAGCTGCGCCGCGTCGGTCACGCCCGGTGGCGGCCGGAAGAAGAGCGAATCCACGATGCCGAAGATCGTGCTCACTGCACCGATCCCGAGCGCCAGACAGAGCACCGCGACGGCCGTGAATGCCGGCGTCCGCCACAGCGCGCGCACTCCCACGCGGACATCGCGCGTCACGCTCTCGAAGAGGTTCATGCTCGGCCGTTCCGGATGTGAGTACGGTTCGTCAGCGACCAGCGACCACCCACCAGCTTCTAGTTACCAGCCCTACCACGCATCGTTCAGCACGACCGCCGGATCCACCTGCGTCGCGCGGCGCGCTGGCAGGTAGCTCGCCAGCAACGCCACGCCGGCCAGCACGGCGGACACGACGAGCAGCGTGGCCGGATCGCCGGCGCGCACGCCGTAGAGCAGGCTGGTGAGCAGTCGCGAGAGCGCCAGCGCGCCCGCGAGTCCGATCGCCACGCCAATGGCAGCGAGCACGGCGCCGCGCTTCACGACGAGTCGCAGCACGTCACCGGGGCGCGCGCCAAGCGCCATGCGCACCGCCATCTCGCGCCGGCGCTGCGTCACCATGGACGTCATCACGCCATAGACGCCTACTCCCGACAGCGCGAGCGCCACCGCGGCGAAAATGCCGAGCAGCAGCGCACTGAACTTCTGCCGCGCCAGCGACAGTGCGAGCACGCTCTCGAAGGAGCGAACGGGACTCATGGCCTGGTCGGGGTCCATGCTCACCACGAGCTGGCGGAGCTCCGCGGGTACGTTCGTCGCCCCCGGACGCGTGCGCACCATGAGCGACATGCGGTCGAAGGCAAGCTGTCCTTCGGGGATGTACATCTGTGGTTTGGGTGCCTTGTCCAGCGCGCTGCGCCTGACGTCGCCCACCACCCCGACCACCTCGCGCGCGGCCGTGTCCATGGCGAAACCGCTCCCCGCGCCGACGTACGCGCGCTTGCCGATCGGATTCTGTCCGGGCCACAGCCTCCTCGCGAACGACTCGCTCACGATCATCACCCACGGCGCCCGGTCGTCATCCTGTCGCGTGAACACGCGCCCCGAGCGGAGCGGAATTTTCACTGTTCTGAAATAGTCGGGCTCCACCGCATCCAGTTGCTCGGCGTGCTGCGACGCATCGTTCGGCCCGCGCGGTTCGTTCGGCAGCGCGAACCCCACCACGATGTTGCTGCCGCTCGTGGGCGTAATGGTCACCGCGCCGACGTCGGTGACACCGGGGATGTTCCGCGCGCGGTCGACGAGCTGATGGAAGAAGGCGATCTGGCTGGTGCTGGTCTCGTACGTCGTGCCCGACAGCGCGAGGTTCGTGGTGAGCACGTTGCGCGGATCGAATCCCGGATCCAGCCGCTGCAGGTTGACGAGCGTGGTGCTCAGCAGTCCGGCGCCCGCGAGCAGCATGAGCGAGAGCGCCACCTCGGCCGTGACGAGCGCGCTGCGCAGGCGATTCGCGCTCCCCGGCCCGGTTACCGAACGGCCGCCTTCCTTGAGCGTGCTGTTGAGATCCGCGCCCGTGACCTGCAGCGCGGGAACCAGGCCGAACAACACACCCGTCACGACGGATACGAGCGCCGTGAAGGCCACGACCTGCCAGTCGAGTGTGACGTCATGGGCACGCGGTAGCGCACGGCCGGCGAGTCCCACCAGGAGATCGGTTCCCCACGACGCGAGGACCAGACCGATCGCGCCGCCCACGAGCGCGAGCAGCACGCTCTCGGTGAGGAACTGGCGAACCATGGCGGAGCGGCTCGCGCCGAGGGCGGTGCGGACGGCCACTTCCTTGGTGCGCAGCGTGGCGTGGGAGAGCATGAGGTTCGCCACGTTGGCGCACGCGATGAGCAGCAGGAAGCCCACCGCGCCGGCGAGCGCGAGCACCGCGACGCGGGAACCGCGCACCAGCGTTTCCTGAAACGGTTCCACGGTTGCGGTGAAGTTCGCGTTCGACGCCGGATATTGCTCGGCGAGCCGCCGGGAGATGGCGCGCAGCTCCGCCTGTGCCTCGCGTGGCGTCGCCCCGGCCTTGAGCCGGCCCACGGCACTCAGGAAATGACTGCCTCGTGACTCCGCGAACGTGGAATCGCCAGCGAGCGTGAGCGGCACCCAGAGTTCCACGGGCTGGGTCGTGATGGGAAAGACGAATCCTTCGGGCATCACGCCAATCACCGTATAGTCGGCGGCGTCGAGCCGGATGGTCTTGCCCACGATCGCGCGGTCGCCGCCCAGCTCGCGCTGCCACAGCTCGTAGCTCACCACCGCTTCGCGATCGCGGTGCGGCAGCTCCTCCTCGGCAATCGGCGCGCGTCCCAGAATGGGTGCCACGCCAAGCACGTGAAAGAGGTTTGACGAAACGGTAGCCGCGCGGAGCTGCTCCGGTGTGCCGTTTCCACGGAAGTTGAAGGACGCGTTACCCCAGACCGCGAGCGCCGAGCGTGTCGCGCCGGCGCGATAGTCCACGAAGTCCGGCGCGGACAGCGAGCCGGTGGCGTACACGGAGTCGTCGCCCGTGCCCACCGCGATGAGGCGATCGGCGTGCGGAAAGGGGAGCGGCTTGAGCAGCACGCCGTTCACCACACTGAAGATCGCGGCAGTGGCGCCGATGCCCAGCGCGAGACAGACGATCGCGAGCAGAGCAAATGCGCGATGCGCGACAAGAACACGCACCGCGTACCGTACGTCGCGGCGGAGACGCTCCATCTACGCCACTTCGAATCCGCTCTCGCGGAGCTGCGCTTCGTCGCGTTGTTCGCGCTGGCCCCGCTCCTCCTCCACAATGCGTCCGTCGAACAGGTGAATCGAGCGATCCGCGTGACGGGCATAGCGCGGGTCGTGCGTGACCATGCAGATCGTCGCACCCTGGCGGTGCAGATCGTGCAGCAGCTCCATGACGGCTTCACCGTTGGTGGAGTCGAGGTTACCGGTCGGCTCGTCGGCGAGGAGAATGAGGGGCTCGCCCGCTACCGCGCGCGCCACGGCCACGCGCTGCTGCTGACCGCCGGAGAGCTGCGAGGGGTAGTGCTTCACGCGGTGCGACATCCCCACCTTTTCCAGCGCTTCCATCACGCGCTTCTTGCGCTCGGCGCCGTCCATGCCGCGGTACGTGAGCGGCAGTTCGACGTTCTCGTACACGGTGAGATCGCCAATCAGGTTGAACGCCTGGAAAATGAAGCCGATCTGCCGGTTGCGGACGCGGGCGCGCTGCGATGCGGTGAGCTGCGCCACGGGATGCCCGTCCAGCATGTATTCGCCCTCGCTCGGCGTGTCGAGCAGGCCGAGGATGGAGAGCAGCGTGGTCTTGCCGCACCCTGATGGACCGGCGATGGCGAGATACTCGCCGGGCTGCACCTCGAGATGCACGCCCGCGAGCGCGTGCGTTTCCACCTCGTCCGTGTAGAAGATCTTCTTGATGCCGTCCAGATGAATGAGCGCGTTTCCGTTCGATGCGCCATTGGTCTCGGGCGTGGGCGCTGCCGCGGACGGCGTGATCGGTGCTGTCATGGGGATGAGGGGTAGGTTGGTGAGTGGTGCAGTGCGCGATCAGCGCAGGCGGACGCGGTTCTGCGAATCGTAGGTCGACATGTCGGAGATGATCACGTGATCATTCACGTTGAGCCCCTGAAGGATTTCAATCGTGTTCACACTGGCGCGACCCAGCTTGACGTTCACGCGCGTGGCCTCCTTCCAATCCGGTGAGACACGGAATAGTCCGACCGTGCTTTGCGGCTGCCCGTATGCCGGGCGTCCCACGTACAGCACATCCTTCAGTCGTTCGATTTCGATCGTACCGTCCACACTCAGCTCGGGACGCGCGCCCTTGGGGAGCTGCCCGTCGAGTGCCACGTCCACGGTGACGGTGCCATTCTGCGCACTCGGATCAATGCGCATCACGTGACCCTGGACGATACCGTTGCGCGTATCAATGGACGCAGGCTGACCGATCTGGACATCCGTTGCCTGCGTCTCCGGAATGCGGAGCACCGCCTTGAGCTTGCCGGGCTGCGCCACCTTTGCCAACTGCGTCCCCGCCTGCACCCACTGTCCGGGCTCCAGATCCATCTGCTGCAGCACACCCTCCGCGCCCGCCCGCACCTGCATGGATGCCACGCGCCCGCGCTGGAACGTGGCGATGGCGCGCAGCCGCTCCACCTGCTGCTCCTGCAGCTTGATCTGCGACGCCATGGAGTTGGACATCACTTCGAGCTGTTGGGTTTGCGCCTTGAGCCGGGCGGCGCTCTCCGTGGCCTTGTCGTTGGCGTCACCCACGTCCTTGGACGAGAGCAGCCCCTGCTTTCCGAGCGACACCGCCACGTCTGCAGCGCGCCTGGCGGTCCGCTCGTCCGCCGTCGCCGTGGCGACGGTGCTCTCCTGGTTGAGGCGCTGCGTCTCGAGCGTCGTCTTGAGCGTCACGAGCTGGGCTTCCGCCGCGCTCACCGCCTGCTCGGCGGAGAGCATTTCGAGCTGCACGTCCGGGTTGGTCATCTCCAGGATCGTGCTCGTATCGGTCACTGTGGCGGGCGGACGAATGTAAATCTTCTCCACCCGGCCGCCCGTGACCGCGGACACCCAGAACACCTGCTCAGGCACGAGCGTGCCAGGTCCGCGCACCTGACGCACCATTTCGCCCCTGCGAACCGTGTCGATATAGAGCGTGGCGCGGTCCACGGACGGTGCGGCGGGTTGCAGACGACTCACCGCCGCGGTGAGAATGAGAATCGCGGCGACGGCGATACCGCCCAGGATGTACTTCTTGCGCTTTTTCGGTGGATCGCGAGGAATGTCCAAGGTGACCGTGCTCGTGCGAAAAGGAGTGATCTGCGCTCTACTACGACACCACCTACAGGGAAGTTGCGTGCCGTTCGCGGGTGATGTTCAAGTGACGCGACCACAAACGGTTAGCATGTGGGGAGCAGATGCCGGCGCGGTGCATGGTGACCGATCATGGGACGTGGCGTCCCGGAATCGGACAGCAGGGGACGAGCAGCGGATCGACGGTCAGCGCCGGACGAGAGCGATTCAGGCGGCGCGATGCGCGAATTCAGTTCGTCGAGTCGGTATGCGCGAGTGCCGCGCTGTCACTGAAGACGAGGCGTCGAACACCGCGCCAGCGCTTCTTGCCTGCAGCCCACGGGCGCAGGAGGTTGGTCTCGATGATGTGTCCGGCCGCCACGCTGGCGTGGATGAACCGGCCGTTGCCCGCATAGATGCCGATATGCGAGACACCAGCCTTGTTCCTGGCGAACGTGACCAGATCGCCGGGCCGCATTTCTGACGTATCCCTGGGGAGCGCCTCGCCCACGTGCGCCTGCTCGCGCGCCGTGCGCGGCAGCGCGATGTGCAGCGCAGCGGCGACGTACTGCACGAGCCCACTGCAGTCGAACCCGCGCGACGGCGACTTGCCGCCAATGACGTACCGCTTGCCGATCTGGCCGCGCGCCACCGCGACAATGGAGTCGCCCAGCGAGAGGGCGGACCGGCTGAAGGCGGCAAAGGGCTTCGCGCTGTCGGCGGCGATGGTATCAGCCGCGGCGAACTGTGCGTTCGCTCCCGCGGGAAGCGTGATGACGAACACGCCCACCGCGAAGAGTCGCGCAAGGGCCGGTCGCATCACTCGCTGCATGCGTCTGGCGTACCTGGCATGTGCCCAGCTCCCGAAGGCCCGCGCGGTCGGCGTGGTCGATAGCTAATTGTGCGCCCCATCCTAACCGATCCCGTCGCCAAAGGGAATGGGAATCGAAGATGGGACGCAGGCCAGCACGCGGATCGCGTCCGGGTGCAGCGCGCTTCGCTGATCCTGCTCCTTCCGGATTGGACGCTGCATGCCGAAGTTTTCACGGATCGGGTTGCACTCACAACTTACGGAAATCGTGTCATGCAAGAGCAACGCCTGCCCAATTGCTTCTTCCACGCGGTCGCACTGAGCGTGCTGCTCGGTGGCTCTCTCTCCACCCCAGCCCTGGCGCAGCGGACGACGTCGCCCAAGAGCGCCGCCAGGACAGCGCCGCTGGGTCCGGCGACCTACGTCAAGGAAGCCGGCACCATGTGGACCTTTGACGCGCCGCCACTCGACTACTGGAAGAAGACCTACAACTTCACGCCGGACTCCGGGTGGCTCGATCACGTCCGTCTGGCGTCCGTGCGGCTCCCCGGCTGTTCATCGTCGTTCGTGTCGGCGGACGGGTTGGTGCTCACCAACCACCATTGCGCACGGGCGTGCGTGGCGTCCGCCTCGCCGCGCGATACGGACTACAGCGTCACCGGCTTCATTGCCGCATCGCTGGCCGACGAACGCAAGTGCGCCACGCTCTACGTGGACCAGCTCGAGTCCATGCAGGATGTCACGAGTCGTGTGCGCGGTGCCGTGACCGCGAAGGCGACTGATGCGCAGGTGGCGCAACGGGACGCCGAGATTGACAGCATCGAGAACGACTGCAAGCAGCGCACGGGACTCATCTGTCAGGTCGTGACGCTCTATCAGGGCGGGATGTACTCGCTCTACCGTTACAGGCGCTTCAGTGACGTCCGCCTCGTGATGGTGCCCGAGGAGGAGGCGGCGTTCTTTGGCGGTGATCCGGACAACTTCACCTTCCCGCGCTACGACCTCGACATGGCCTTGCTGCGCGTGTACGAGCACGACGCGCCCATGCAGGTGAAGGATTATCTGCACGTCAGCATGACCGGCCCGAAGGACAGCGACCTGGTGTTCGTCGTTGGCAATCCGGGCTCCACGGGGCGCCTGCTCACGCTCGCGCAAATGCAGTATCTGCGCGACGTGCAGTATCCGCTCACGCTGACCGCGTACGCGCGCGGCCGTTCGGTCGCGAAGGAGATCTCGGCGCAGTCGCCCGAACAGCAGCGCGCCAATGAGAACCTGATCTTCGGCATCGAGAACTCGATCAAGGCCGTGACGGGCTATCGCTCCGGGCTGCTCGACTCCGTGATCATGGCGCGCAAGGCAGCGTTCGAGCATGACCTCCGCGCCCGCGTGAACGCTCGCCCGGCGCTCCGCGCGAAGTACGGCGGCGCCTGGGATGCCATCGCGCATGCCGAGCGGGAGCGCGCCGCGATGGCCGCGGCGGCGGCGTATCACGGCTTCAGCCCCACGGCGCCGTTCGGATCGCAGCTCCTCAACTGGGCGGGCGAGATCGTGCAACTCCCCGCGGAAAGCGCGCGGGCCGACAGCGCGCGGCTGCCCCGCTATCGTGGCAAGGGACTCGCGCAGGTGCGCACCGGTCTGGAATCGGATCGCCCGGTGAATCCGGAGGAGGAAAAGCTCGCGCTCGCGGCGTATCTCACCGATGCCAGCCGCGCGCTGCCCGCCACCGATCCGGTGTTGCGCGCCGCGCTGGCGGGGCGCAGCCCGGAGGTGGCGGCCGAAGCATTGATCAACGGAACACATCTCGGCTCGGTGGACGCCCGGAAGGCGCTGGTGGAGGGCGGTGCGAAGGCAGTCGCATCATCGGCCGATCCGTTGATCGAACTCGCGCGCCGCATCGACCCGCTCGATCGCGCCGCGAGCGCGCGCGTGCGCCGGCTCGATGACGTGATCTCCGCGAACGCTGAAAAGGTCGGGCAGGCGCTGTTCGCCGTCTATGGCACGAAGCTCCCGCCCGATGCCACGTTCACACTGCGCATCTCCGATGGCACGGTCAAAGGATATCCATACAATGGGACCATCGCGCCGTACAGGACGTCGTTCTACGGCATGTTCGGCCATTCCGCGGACTTCAACGACACGGCGCCGTTTCATCTGCCGGAGCGCTGGATGCAGGCGCGCGACAGCCTGGATCTGGCCGCGCCGCTGGACTTCGTGAGCACGAACGACATCATCGGTGGCAACTCCGGCAGTCCCGTCATCAACCGGAACGGCGAGCTGGTGGGGCTCATCTTCGATGAGAATATCGAATCGCTCCCCAACCGGTTTATCTTCACTGACGATGCCGCGCGGTCGGTGAGCGTGGATTCGCGCGCGATCATCGAGGCACTGGGCATGGTCTATCACGCGCCGCGACTCGTGCAGGAGCTGGTCGGGCGTCCGGTGCCGCAGAAGGTCACACGCTGACGCGCGCGCCAACGCGCGCACCAACGCGCGCGCCAACGCGCGCGGGCGCGCGCACGAACCCGGGCCAGGGAGAAAAGGTGAGTATCCGCATGCGTGGGATACGGAGAAGCGCGGCGTGCGCACTGTTCGCGCTTGCCGCACTGCCGGTGGTGTCGCGGACTGCTTTGGCGCAGGACCAGACCGAGGAGCAGGCGCACCTGGGCGTGGACCGCATTGGCTCCTACATCAGCTACACCTGGGTGGACCACGCCCGGAACGGCTGGGATCTGGGCGCCGATCTGGACGTCGGATCGGTGATCACGCCGCGGCTGCGTGTTGTGCTGGGCGGCAACTTCCTGCACGCGCAGGTGGATCGCACCGATGCGTTGGGGAATCCGGTACCCGGCTCCTTCCATGATCTCAGCTTCAAGGGCGAGCTGCGCTACCGTGTGGCGCAGTTCGGCCGCGTGTCGCCATTCTTTGGCGGCGCCGTGGGGCCCCACTTCCTGGGGAGCAACATCCCCGAATCCGAGCCGGCGCACCACCTGTATCAGGGCACAAAAGTGGGCTGGGAGTACTTCGGCGGCACGGATGTCGCAATCCTTCGCCAGCAGCGCTTTTTCGGCTATGTCGAAGTGCGGCGCATTCTCGTCGACAATGTCAATCGCACCGCGCTGCGGCTGGGGGCGTACATCCACATCTGATCGGTCGGCGCGACCGGGGACCATCACGTGCCAGTCGAGAGCGAGCCGCCCACCCGGGATGTGACCATACCCGTGGAGAACGCCACGCTCCACGCATTCCTCACGCTTCCGGCGCACGCCCGGGGCGTCATCCTGTTCGCGCACGGCACCGGGAGCAGCCGGTCCAGCGCGCGCAACACGCGCGTGGCGCGGGCGCTCCAGGCGGCCGGCTTCGGGACACTCCTGCTCGATCTGCTCACGCCGGAAGAAGACGAGCAGGATGCGCGTACCGGGCGGCTGCGCTTCAACATCGCGCTCCTGGCGGGGCGCGTGCTGCAGGCCACGCAGTGGCTGGCCACCGACCGGGGCGCGCCCGGACTCCCGATCGGATATTTCGGCGCCAGCACCGGCGCGGCCGCCGCTCTGCTCGCGTCGCTCGACGCCGGCGTGTTCGCCATTGTCTCACGCGGCGGCCGTCCCGATCTGGCGCGCGATGCGCTCGCACGAGTGCGTGTTCCCACACGTCTCATCGTGGGCGGTGCGGATGTTCCCGTGATTCCGCTCAACGCGGAAGCGGGCGACATGCTCTCGTGTGAGAAGGAGCTGGTCATCATTCCCGGCGCCACCCATCTGTTCGAGGAGCCGGGTGCACTCGATGAAGTCGCGCGACTGGCCGCGGACTGGTTCACCCGGCACGCACCGCCGGCGGCGTGATCCGTCGCCCATGTATTTCCAGGACCGCATGGACGCGGGGCGTCAACTGGCCCGGGAAATTCTCGCTCGCCACCCCGACATCCGCGCGCACGATCCGATCGTGCTCGGCATCCCGCGCGGCGGTGTGATGGTGGCGTGCCAGGTCGCCCACGCCCTGAATGCACCGCTGGACGTGATCGTGGCGCGCAAGCTGGGCGCGCCGCGGCAGGAAGAGCTGGGCATTGGCGCGGTGACACCGGATGGGACCCGCGTACTCGATGAGGACATCATCGCCGCGCTGGGCGTGCCGGACGAGTATCTCGATGACGTGACGGAGCGAGAAGTGAACGAGGCGCAGCGGCGGATGCGCGTCTTTCGCGGTTCGCGGCCGCCACCCGTCGTGGAGCATCGGGTGGTGGTGCTGGTGGATGATGGCCTTGCGACAGGCGTCACCGCGCGGGCGGCGCTCGCCACGCTGCGCCATGAGCGGCCCAACCTGCTCATCTTCGGCGCGCCGGTCTGTTCGCGCGAAGGCCGCATCCTGATCGGACATGACGCGGACGATGTCGTGTGTGTCGCCCTGCCGCCGGACTTCCGCGGCGTGGGTGAGTGGTACACGGAATTCGAGCAGACCACGGACGCCGAGGTGATCGCGGCGCTGCGCGCGAGCGCGTGATCCGGCGGGCTAGCGCGCGAGAACGCGTGAGCCGGCGGGCTAGCGCGCGAGAACGCGTGAGCTGGCTGGCTAGCGCGCGTGCGGCGACGGCTGCTGCTGCGTCAGGCAGTGCAGCGTGCCCAGTCCCCACACCAGATCCACCGCGTGAATGCCGATGATCTCGCGTGACGGGAAGCACGCAGCCAGCGTGTCGAGCGCCACGCGGTCGTTGCGGTCGTTGAACGTGGGCACGAGCACCACGTCGTTGGCGACGTAGAAGTTCGCGTAGCTCGCCGGCAACCGTTGGCCAACCATCACGACCGGCCGTGGGAAGGGGAGCCGCACCACGCGCAATCCGCCGGGGAAATCCCGCGCCGCCAGCTCGAGCCGCCGCAGGTTGTCCGCCGAGCGGGAATGATTCGCGTCGGCGGGATCGGGCTCGTACGCGAGCGCGATAGTGTGAGCGTCGGTGAAGCGCGCCACGTCGTCAATGTGCCCGTGTGTATCGTCACCCACGCACCCTTCGCCCAGCCAGATGGTGCGCTCGATGCCCAGGTACTGCCGGAACGCCGCCTCGTAGCCCGCGCGATCGAGGCCGGGATTGCGAACCTGCGTATCGGACAGGAGCCACTCCTCGGTCACGAGCAAGGTGCCTGCGCCATCGGTCTCGATGCCGCCGCCTTCGAGCACGAGCGGCGCGCCGCTGTCGGGGCGCACCGCATGCACATGGGGAAGTCCGCTCAGTTCGGCCACGACGTGTCCGACCTTGCGGTCGCGCGTATGATTCTCGTACTTCGCCCACCCATTGAACGCCCACGCGACCCATGACAGTGCGCCGTCGGGCGTGAGCACCGCGGTGGGGCCCGAGTCGCGGAGCCACACACGGTCTGTGGCAACGATGTGCAGGCGAACCCGCGAGAGCTCCACGCCGTGCGCGCCGAGCATGCGCTCCGCGCTCGTGCGTACCGTGTCGTCCTGACAGAGAATCTCCACGCGTTCATGGGCGTGCAGCGCGCGCACGATCTCCGCGTACACCCAGGGAATGGGTGCGAACTTGCCCGGCCAGTCGGGCTCATGGTGCGGCCAGGCAAGCCAGGTTGCGGCGTGGGGGGAGAACTCGGGGGGGAAGATATGCTGTTGGGGAATGGGGAATGGGGAATGGGGA
>JBOHTE010000291.1:0-1835 GCA_050733555.1 Gemmatimonadaceae bacterium
AGATTGGCATCGACAACTTCCGCTTCACGCCGCCCGCGCTCACGGTGCCGGTGGGCACACGTGTGACGTGGGTCAATGACGACGACGTGCCGCATCTCATCGCGAGCACTGGTGGACGCTTCAAGTCATCAACGGTGCTCGATACCGGCCAGCGCTACGCGCTCATGTTTGCGAAGGCCGGCACGTATTCGTACTTCTGCTCGCTGCACCCGATGATGCAGGGGACGATCGTGGTGTCGTGATGAGCGGCAGGAACGAATGGTGCGGTGGCGCTACGGCGCGCTCGCCACCTCCGCCACGGCACGTGACCGCCGCAGCATCCACCCGTACAACCACACGATCGCGCCGACGAACGCCGCCACGCCCAGCCACGGCGCCGGCGCGAACGTCGCCGGCACGATCGCGATCGGCGCGTCGGTTGTGAGCCCCACAATGAGACCAGCGTTCACCACGCCCCACACGCTCTCGCCCACGATCAGCCCCGATGCCACGAGCGTTCCCAACCGCTCGGCGCGCTCGGGGTTCGGCGCGGTGCGCACGCGGCGATCGTACCAGTGTGAGATCAGGGCGCCCATCACCACCGCCGCCGTTGCCGACATCGGCAGATAGATGCCGATGCCCACGGCGAGCGGCGGGATGCGCAGCTTGTGCATCGCGCCCAGCGCCTCGTCGACCAGAATGAGCGCGACGCCAACCAGCGCACCGACGCCGATCATCGTCCACTCCAGATTCCCGCCGATCACGCCCTTCGCGAGCGCGGAGATGAGCACCGCCTGCGGCGCCGGGAGCGGATTGGGCGCGATGACGCCGACGTTGGCCGCGCCGGCAAAGCCGTACGCCCGGGCGAGCAGGTTGAGCACCCAGGGCACCACCGCGGCGCCGGCGGCCACGCCCGCAATGAGCGCGATCTGCTGGCGCATGGGCGACGCGCCCACGAGCTGACCCGTCTTGAGATCCTGCAGGTTGTCGTTCGAGATGGTGGCGCACGCGAACACGATGGCGGTGATGAACAGGGCGAAGGCCACCAGCGCGGGGCGCGTAGCGTCCGTGGGATGGACCACCACGACGAGCACGGACGCGCACACCACGATGGAGAGAATGCCGACGCCGGAAATGGGGCTGTTGGACGCGCCGATGAGGCCGGCCATGTAGCCGCAGATGCCGGCGATGATGAAGCCGACGATCACGACGAAGGGCACGGCCATGATCGTGAGTCGCACGGCGTCGTGGGCGAGCACCGTGGAGCGGGCAAAGGAGAACGCCAGCCATCCGGCGAGCACGGCGCAGCCAATGGCGATGGCGATGATCCATGAGGGCGAGATGTCACGATCGCGGTCGTCGGCCGTGGCCGCGGCACGCGAGGCGGACAGCGTGCTCACGAGCCCCGCCACCACGGGGCGCGCGAGCCGCGCGAGCGTGTAGATGGCCGCGACGCCAATGGCGCCGGCCCCGATGAAGCGCACCTGCGTGCTCCAGATCGCGGTGGTGTGCGCGGCGATGGACACGCCGGCGGCGGCGTGGTTCAGCGACGTCAGAATTGGCACGGCGATTCCCCATGAGATCACCAGTCCCACGAGCATCGCCATGCCGACGGACAATCCCACGAGATGACCCGCGCCGAGCAGCGCGAGCGACCACGCGAGGTCATAGCCGCTCGAGGAATTGGCGCCAATGCGAAAGGAACCCGAGAGCCCGCCGGCGACGATGCCCGTGCCCGTGAGAATCGCGAGTCCCGCGGAGGCCACGGCGCCCAGGACCACGGCCACGAGTCCCTCCCGCGCCTCGCCCGTGGCGTCCACCGTTTCGCCACGCGTGCCCGAGCCGACCTTCAGCAC
>JBOHTE010000292.1:0-5814 GCA_050733555.1 Gemmatimonadaceae bacterium
ACAATCTCCTCATCGGCGAACCAACCGCCGAGCAGATCAAGATTCAGATTGGATCGGCTGCCCCGGTGGGCGAAGAGCGCGAAATGGAAGTGAAGGGACGCGATCTCGTCTCCGGCATTCCCAAGACCGTACGCGTTCATTCCAGCGAGATTCGCGAGGCGATCCAGGAGCCCATCCAGCAGATTGTGGACGCCGTGCGCCGCGCCCTCGAGATCACGCCGCCCGAACTGGCCAGCGACATCGTGGATCGCGGGATCGTCATGACCGGCGGGGGCGCGCTGATTCGCGGGCTGGATCTGCTCCTGAGTCAGGAGACGAATCTTCCCATCCATGTGGACGAGGACCCGCTCACGTGCGTCGTGCGCGGAACCGGCCGAATCCTGGACGACGAAGACAAGTACTGGTCCGTTCTCCAGACTTGACCGTTCGCCGTGGCAACCGCCGCCCGCTCGTACAGTCGTCGTGATACGATTCTGCTGGCCGCCTGTCTGGTGCTCGCACTGATTGCGCGGGTTCTTCCCGATCGCACGCGCGATCCCCTCGCGGCAACACTGCGTCATACGGTACTGGCCCCCCTCGTGGCCCTGCAGCGGGACGCGGAGCTCACGCATCGCGCGTGGCTGACGCGTGAGGATCGTGTGGCCACGCGCGACAGCGTGGTGCTGCGCTCCATGGCCCTCGATGCCGTCCGTCAGGACAACGACCACCTGCGAGCGCTGCTCGGCCTCGGTGCGCGGCTGCAGTGGGGGTTCGTTCCCGCGGAGGTACTGCAGGGGCGTGGCGTGGGTGAGGAATACACCGTGGCGCTGTCAGCGGGATCGCGTGCTGGCGTGCGGGAGTTCAGCCCTGTGATCGCGCCCGGGGGGCTCGTCGGGATGGTGAAGACCGTGGACCCCACCATGAGCATCGCGATCGTCTGGTCGCATCCCGACTTTCGCGTGAGCGCGATGAGCGCGGATGGCGGCGCCTTCGGCATCGTCGCGGCGCACGGCTCCAGCGAACCGGAACGCTATCTTCTCGAGATGCGCGGCGTGCCGGTTCGCACCCTGCTCAAACCCGGCACGCTGATCGTCAGCTCCGGTCTGGGCAGTACGTTTCCGCAAGGCATTCCCGTGGGCACCGTGCTCGGCGAGATGAAGACATCGGAGCTCTGGGCGCGCACCTATCTGCTGCGCCCGGCAGTGCTGCCATCGGAGATGACATCGGTGATGGTGCTGCGACCCGAGCGCGTGGCCAGCGGCGTGGATGGCGTGTGGCGGACCGGCGTCCACATCGATTCGGCGGTCAAGACCGTCGTCGCCGCCGGTGAGGCGCTCGAACGCGCCGCGCGCGCCGCGGCGCACGCCGACTCCGTACGCACGGATTCTCTGCGCGCGCTGCGCGCGGATTCCGCGTCGCGACAGGATTCCGTGGTGCGCCGGTGAGACCAACGGACCTGGCGCGCACCATTGCTGCGTTCGCGGTGCTGGTGCTCCTGCATTACACGCTGCGTCCGCTGCTCGGCTGGCGTGTATCGCCCGACTTCATCATCATCGCGCTGCTGCTCGTGTCGATCCGCGTGCGTCCCGGCACGGCGGCCGTGATCGGGTTGTGCATGGGCATCGTCTCGGATTCGCTCGAGCTGCACGCGTTCGGCGCCGGGGCGCTCGGCATGGCCCTCGTCGGCTTCAGCGCGTCCTGGCTCAAGGCCGTCTTCTTCGCCGATGATGTGCTGTTGAACGCCTTCTTCTTTTTTCTCGGCAAGTGGGCGTTCGACATCATCTTCCTGCTCGCCGAGCACCGGCTCGGTGTCGGTGAACTGTTCATCGAGATACTCGTCTGGTCTCCACTCAAGGGCGTGGTGACGGCGATCTTCGGGCTGCTGACACTGGTGCTGCTGCGTCCCATACTCCGGGCGTCCCCCACGTGAGCTTTCATCCCAACGACCTCGCACGCCGAGCGCGCGTGGCGTCGTGGGGCCTCGTCGTGCTGTTCGCGCTGCTGCTGTCGGCCTTCTTCCGCACACAGGTCCTCGAGAATTCCCGCTACGCGCTGCAGTCGGAGGAGAACCGCCTGCGGGAAGTGCCGCTTCCGGCGCCGCGCGGCATCATTTACGACCGCAACAACCGTGTCATCGCGGAAAACGTGCCGGGCTACTCCGTGCTGCTGCTCAGCCCCTCCGCGGACTCCTTGCGTGCATCGCTCACTCGGATCGCCACGATCGTCCCGTTGAGCAGCGATCAGATCGAGATGGCGGTGCGGCGCTACGAGCGCGCGCCCGCTCGCCCGACGGTGCTGCTCTCGGACGCTTCGTTCGATGTCGTGTCCGTGCTCGAAGAACGACGCATAGAATTCCCCGGCCTTATCATTCAGACGGCGCCCAAGCGGTTTTATCCCGATGGGGCGGCGGTGGGATCCTTCGTCGGCTACGTGGGCGAAATCACGGACGCGGAGCTGGCTTCCCCGCGCTATCATGGGTACAAGGCGGGTCAGCAGGTGGGGAAGGGTGGTCTCGAACGCGAATACGAGGACACGCTGCGCGGGCGTGAAGGCGTGCGCTTCGTCGAGGTGGATGCGCGGGGGCGTGTGGTGCGTGAAGCAGGTGCGCGGCAGGACCTGCTGCCGCAGGCCGGCGCGCCGCTGTACACCAACCTCGACATGGATCTGCAGCGCTTCGTCGCCGGCATCTTCGCAGACTCCCTGCAGGGCGGCGCCATTGCGCTCGACCCGAAGACGGGCGGCGTGCTCGCCCTCTACAGCGCGCCGAGCTACGACCCCAACCAGTTCATCGGGGGCATTCCCACGGCGCTCTGGAAGCAGCTCACCGACGATCCGCGACACCCGCTGTACAACAAGGTCATCCAGGGTCGCTACCCACCAGGCTCCACCTGGAAGCTGGCCACCGCCGCGATGGCGCTCCAGGACGGACTCGTCACCATGGACGAGCACATGCCGGTGCCGTGCACCGGCGGGTTTCAGTTCGGCAACCGGTATTTTCGCTGTTGGGATCACAAGGGACATGGCAGCATTTCGCTGGCTGGCGCGATCGAGCAGTCGTGCGACGTTTACTTCTACCAGCTCGGGTTGAAGCTCGGGCTCGCGAATCTCGTCGCGGGTGGATTGAAGTTCGGGATGCGCGAGCGTTCCGGCATCGATCTGCCGGATGAGTCGCGACCGCTCTTCCCGTTCTCCGACGCCGACGAATACTTCGACCGCAAATACGGCAAACGCGGCTGGAGTCAGGCGGTCGTGCTCAACCTGTCCATCGGACAGGGCGAGAATGCCCAGACGGTCGTGAACATGGGTCGCTTCTACACCGCGCTGGCGGAGGCTGGAGAGGCCGCCACACCGGAGATTGCCCGGCTCGCACCGCGCCACAACCGCATCTTCACGCTCACCGATCAGCAGATGGACGGCCTGCGCGCGGCGCTCGCCGGCGTGGTGGAGGCGGGAACGGCACGGAGCGCACAGATCAAGGGCGTGGTGCTCGCCGGCAAGACGGGAACCGCGCAGAACTCACAGGACCCGACGCGCGATCACGCCTGGTTCGTGGGCTTTGCTCCGGCGGACAATCCCAGGATCGTCGTGGCCGTGATGCTGGAGTTCGGCCTGCACGGCCCGCGTGCAGCGCACATCGCTTCGAAGATCGTCGAGGCGTATC
The DNA here is from genome assembly GCA_050733555.1 of Gemmatimonadaceae bacterium. Lineage (GTDB taxonomy): Bacteria > Gemmatimonadota > Gemmatimonadetes > Gemmatimonadales > Gemmatimonadaceae > JADGGM01. The sequence goes on from JBOHTE010000292.1 coordinate 3,641, forward strand.
TGCACACGAGCACCACGCAGTTCCTCAAGGCGGAGGAGTGATGCTGCGCCGTGTCGTGCCCGACGTGCCACTGGTTGTGACCGCGCTGGCGCTCTCCGCCTACGGCGTGGCGATGGTGTATTCCGCTGGACAGACGGATGTCCCCACCTCCGCGCTGCACGCGTGGGTTTCGCAGCTGCGCTGGCTCGTGCTCGGTGTGATCGCCGCGTGGGGAATCACGCGCGGATCGGTGCGCTTCTACGAATGGGTGGCGCTGCCCGCGTACATCCTCTCGATTTTCCTCCTGGCCGCGCTCCTCGTGATCGGCACCGGCGCGGGCACCGCGGCCGGCGTGAAGAGCTGGATCGCCATCGGCGGCGTTCGGTTGGGGCAGCCCTCAGAGCTGGCCAAGATCGCCATGGCCATGATGCTCGCGCGCGTGCTGGCGGAGCGGCGCGAGCCGCCCAGGTCGCTGCTCGATTTGTGGAAGCCGGCGGCCGTCGTGGCCGTACCCTGGGTGCTGATCATGATGCAGCCCGACCTCGGGACGGGCATCGTCTTCATCGGCATTTTCTTCGCCATGCTGTTCTGGTCGGGTGTGCCGTTGCCCCTGTTGCTGCTCCTCGCGTCGCCAGCCGTGAGTCTCATTCTCGCGTTCAACACGAACGTCTGGGGTGCGTGGTTCCTGGTGCTGCTCGCGCTGGTGCTCTGGTACAAGCCGTTCATGCTGGAAGGCGTGGCGCTGATGACGGCCAATGTCGTGATGGGCGTCGTGGCGCCGATACTCTGGGACCGGCTGGCGCCGTACCAGCGACACCGCCTGCTCGTCTTTCTCGATCCGTCCATCGACCCGCGCAATTCGGGGTGGCACGTGATTCAGTCGCAGGTGGCGATCGGATCCGGTGGCTGGCTCGGTAAGGGGTTTCTGGAGGGCACGCAAAAGCGGCTCGCATTTCTGCCGGAGCAGCATACCGACTTCATCTTCGCCGTGCTCGGCGAGGAGCTGGGCTTCATCGGCGTGACGCTGGCGCTCGCGCTCTTTCTCTTTCTGCTCTTCCGATCGGTGCGGATTGCCGAGCGCGCGAGCGATTCCTTCGGCAGCCTGCTCGCGTTCGGTCTGGCGTCGAGCTGGATGGTGCACATCATCGTGAACGTGGGCATGACGCTGAATCTCATGCCGATCACGGGCATCCCGCTGCCATTCTTCAGCTATGGCGGGTCCTTCATGCTCGCCTGCTGGCTGGCCATCGGATTGCTGGCGCGCATCGCGCTCGAAGGGCGCGGCGCCAAGGTCGGCGGTCTGGCCATCTGACGCCACCGTTCTTGCCTGGCCTCCCCGGACCGGCCACATTACGAGAATGGCCTGGTTTCGAAAGGACCGGAAGGTCCGGCAGCCACGTCGCGAGCGCCTCGAAATCCCCGCTGATGCGTGGGAGAAGTGCGAGGCGTGTGGGCACACCGATCTGCGCGAGAAGTTCGTGCGCAATCTCAACGTGTGTCCCAACTGCGACTACCATCGCCGGATCCGCGCGGCGGACTACGTCGCACTCCTCATGGACGACAGCGGCTGGGAGGAGCTCGATGTGGAGCTGCGATCGGTGGACCCGCTCGGCTTTCCCGAATATCCACAGCGCCTCAAAAAGGCGACGATCAACGCGGGTGACACGGACGCGATCGTCACCGCTGGCGGCACACTGGGCGGCATGCCCATCAGCCTTGGCGTGATGGACTTTGCGTTCATGGGCGGCTCGATGGGTTCGGTGGTCGGCGAGAAGATTGCGCGCCTGGGACAGCGGTCGCTGGAGCGGAAGTACCCGCTCGTGCTGGTGTGCGCGTCGGGCGGCGCGCGCATGCAGGAAGGCGTGTTATCCCTCATGCAGATGGCCAAGGTGTCTGCGATGCTGTCGCAGCTGGCAGAGCGGCGGGTGCCGTATGTATCACTTCTTACGAACCCGACAACGGGCGGCGTCAGCGCGAGCTTCGCGATGCTGGGTGACGCGATAATTGCTGAGCCTGGCGCCGTGATCGGCTTCGCGGGACCGCGAGTGATCAAGCAGACGATCGGCCAGGATCTTCCCGAAGGATTCCAGACGGCCGAATTTCTGCTGGAGCACGGCATAGTCGACATGGTGATTCCGCGGCACGAACTCAAGCCTACCGTCGGCCGCCTTCTCAGGCACATGAGTGGCAAACCG
>JBOHTE010000293.1:0-1090 GCA_050733555.1 Gemmatimonadaceae bacterium
GAACTCACTCAAGAGCGGAGGGAACCCTGCACCTGATTCGTCGGACAGTTCCGCGCTCGTGGAGGAGAGCACCGCGAGCATTCGGAACCCGCGTGGCCGCGACCGACCGCGAGTACGATGAGGCGACTGCGGGGACATTCGTGGCGCCAGACGTCAGGTTGCAGTGGAACGAGGATGGCGTCGTGAACCATTTCGATGGTACCCTTGATGGAGACAGTCTGATCACAGGGCAGGTGACGGGTATTGGGGGTGGATACCCGGCTCAGTTCAGGAAGCGGCAGTAGGGCGTCTGAAGGAGCGTGACGGGAGGCGCGGTAACTGGTTCGCCAGTCGCCGCGCCTCACACCTATCGGGCACCCCGTTCTTGACACGCAAGACGCAAATGGGTATTAGAGTTTTGCAATTTTCATCTCGAACCGTTCGGTCCTGCCTCATGCAGCTCGCGTCCGCGCTCCTCCTGTTGGCCGTCCCCGTTGTGTTGGCAGCATGCTCCAGACCGGCAGCCGTGCCGGCCCGAAGCCTCACACCAGCCGCCGTGCCCGTGCCCGCCACTCCTGAGCCAACCTCCAGCGCAACCGCTGACACATCGGCCACGCGGACCAATCCGTTCTTCACCGCCAGTACGCTGCCTTTCCAGGCGCCCCCGTTCGACAGGATCAAGGAGACGGATTACCAGCCAGCCATCGAAGAAGGCATGAAGGAACAGCTCGCCGAGGTGGACAGCATCGCGAACAACCCGGCCGCTCCGACGTTCGAGAACACGCTGGTGGCATTGGAGAAATCAGGCGCGCTGCTGACGCGCGTAACGCAGGCGTTCAACGCGGTGACTGGTGCCAACACGAGCGACCTGTTGCAGAAGGTCCAGGAGGAGGAGGCTCCGCGCGATGCCGCGCATGCGGACGCGATCTACCTCGACCCGAAGCTCTTTGCGCGCGTCGAGGCCATTTACAGCCGGCGCGACGCACTGGCACTCGATCCCGAGTCGAAGCGCCTGGTCGCATGGTATTACGATCGCTTCGTGCACCGGGGCGCGAAGCTGTCGGAGGCCGACAAGGCAAAGCTGCGCGACCTCAACAAGGAAGCGTCCACG
>JBOHTE010000294.1:0-10478 GCA_050733555.1 Gemmatimonadaceae bacterium
CACGCGTGCTCGCCGGGAGCTCGAGCACGGCCACGGGCGGCGTTCCGCCACCCTGCGCACTGAGTCCCACCAGGGGAACGAAGCTGGCCGCGAACGCGGCGATGGCAGCACGTCGTCTCATGGAAAGGCCCCGCGAATTCCTCCCAAGTATATCGTGCGCGTCAGCGAAACGCACGCCGCGGCCGGGCGAACGGCTCAACCTGCCAGTGCCGCGCACCGGCCTACTGGCATGCCTGCGGCGAGGGACAGCGGAACACGCTCACCTGAGCTCCGAGAAGCTGGCTCACGAACGCGTTCCCGCCCGGATCCGTGAAATGCAATCCCACGTTCGACCCCGATCGGGAGAGCTGCAACCGGTAGAACTGTTCTGTTCCCGGCACCATGCTCGAGCTCTCCGTGCCGTTGGGCGCCAGCGTCTGAACCGGAATGGGAAAGGGACGCGGGAAGTTGACACTATCCGACGCGGCGTTGTACAACGCCTGGAACATCTCGCGCAGGTTGCGTGACTGGTACCGCCACCGCGCCGGAATGACCGATCGCGACAGCCCCACGAGGCTGTCCGCGTACAGCGCCACGGAGAAATCGCCGAAGAGCTGCGGCAGACGTTCGCCGGTCTGCGTCTGCAGATTGTCAACGCCGGTGAGGCTGGTCTGCTCGAGCTTCGTGTAGATCGTACTGTCCTTGAGATCGCCCAGCCATCGCAGGAAGAGCCAGGCGCCACCGCGCTCCTGAGTCGCGCCGCCCTGCAGAAACTGCGTGATGGAAAACTGCTCCGGCGTGAGCAGGTACTGATAGGCGTTGGACAGATCTCCGGTGATGAACCCTTCGGCGGAATCCGGGAACAGTTGGGCGGGGTTCGTGCGGTCGAGCGGCGCTGGATACTTGTGCTCGAAGTAGCGCGATCCCATCTCCTCGGCAATGTGACTCATGCCCTCGTTCAACCAGAGTGCTTCATCCTGCCCGTCTCGCAGAATCACGTGCTGGTTCCACGAGATCATGTGCTGGAACTCGTGGATGAAGGTGGCCGGCGTCGTCCGGTCCACCTGGCTGATGGAGTGCGAGCAACTGAAGTCGCCCGCCGAGTCGGGAGCCAGCGAATAGAAGATTTCTCCGGCGTTCGAGCCATGCTGATCCGGAAGCAGATCGAGGCCATAGAAGAAGCCCGACACGTACCCCGCAGTACTGCACTCGGCCGCAGTCGTGAGCTTGTTCACGGTGGGTGTGAAGAGCACGATCACGTGCCCGTTGCCATCGATGTCGGACGGCGGCCCGAAGAGATTCACGTCGATGCCGTACAGCTCGTGATCGAACAGATTGGAGAACGCGGCGAGCTGGGCATCCGTGAATCCCTGCGGCGGCGCCGGCGCGTTCTTGTCCATGTAGATCATGATGTTCGTCCCGATCAACCTGAGCACCGCGGTATCCACGACGAACGAATTGCCGTTGATGTCGTTGAGGACGTCGAACGTCCGCATGCTGCCGACGGCGGGAAGCGTGGCGGCGCGCGACACGACGTTGCGACTCGCATAGAAGCGCGCAAGCGCCGCAGGTGATGTGCCGGCGAGCCGGTGCTCCAGCGTGCGCAGCGCGACGTCCAGCCGCTGCTGCGGGTTTGGGCGCGTGCCGGCCGCATTCCCACCCATCGCGATGTCACCCAGAACGCGTGATGACGCGGCGTCCCCGGCGCTGAGCTGATAGGAGACGCCGCTGGGCGACACCGGACCAGAACCCGTGGCGAATTGCGGGATGACGACGTACGTCCCGGAGTCGGCGGCCAACGACAGGCACGCGGCGAGCTCCTGCGCGTTCACCGTGACGGCGTTCAGTGGCGAGAGCGTCGTGAGTGCGCCCTGAACGCCCGAAGCTCCCGTACGGGACAGGGCCAGCGTGGCGGGGCCGCACTCGGACGGCGAGGGACCACCGGAATCGCTGGAGCACGCGGCGATGAGACAGCACAGGGCGCCTGCCAGCCAGGGGCTGCGAAGGGTCATCCCGAATCTGGAAAAAGGAGGTCCGAAAGGAGAAAAAAGCGGGTGAGACAATGTGCATGCGGTACCGCTCGCGTGCCACTCCTGAGCGCCGGCACGCCCTCGGCATGGGCAGGGTCTTCCCCATGGGATATTATTAGCAGCACCCCTCCGCCAGGCTCATGTCATTCGTTCATCTGCATTGCCATTCCGAGTATTCGCTTCTGGACGGCGCGAACCGGATTGATGACCTCATCAATCGCGCGCTGGAGTTCGAACAGCCGGCGCTCGCCATCACGGACCACGGCAACCTGCATGCAGCATGGGCGTTCCAGGAACGGGCCAGAAAATCCGGTCTCAAACCCATCATCGGCATGGAGGCGTACGTCGCGCCGGGCGACCGCCGCGAACGCGGCCGGCCCCGCGGTGGCGGGAAGCCCTATTTCCACCTGGTGCTGCTCGCCAGGGACGCCATTGGCTACCGCAATCTGGTGAAACTGTCGTCGCTGGCGTACACCGAGGGATTCTACACCAAGCCGCGCGTGGATCGGGAGCTGCTCGCTCGCTACGCCGACGGGATCATCGTGTCGTCGGCCTGCCTGGCAGGCGAGATCGCGACGCACCTGATGGAGGAGCGTTGCGACGAAGCCCGGGCCGTGGCGGCGTGGTACGCCAACGTCTTTCCGGACCGCTACTACCTGGAGGTGCAGGCGCACGACGCCGGCGGCCTGCAGTCGCGGCTCAATGCGCGGGTGCTGAAGCTGGCCGACGAGCTGGGCCTGCCCGTGGTCGCCACCAACGACGCGCACTTCCTGCGCAGCACGGACCACGACGCCCATGACGTGCTGCTGTGCATCGGGCTCGGCAAGGATCGTTCGGAGCAGGACCGGCTGCGCTATGACAACGGCCTGTACTTCAAGAACGCCGACGAGATCCGCGCGCACTTCCCCGACCGGCCCGACGTCATGGAGAACACGCTGCGGATCGCGGACAGTGTCTGCATTGAGCTCGACAAGACGTACCACGTGCCGTCGTTCCCGCTCCCCGATGGCGTCGAGAGCGAGAACGCCCTGCTCGTGCGCCTGGCTGAAGCGGGCGCTCGAGCGCGCTACGGCGATCCGCTGTCGGATGTGGTGCGCGAGCGGCTCGACTACGAGCTGGCCGTCATCACGAAAACGGGCTACGCGGGCTACTTCCTGATCGTCGCGGATTTCATCGCCGCCGCGCGCGCGCGCGGCATCCCCGTGGGACCGGGACGCGGCTCGGCGGCCGGCTCCATCGTGGCCTACGCGCTCCGCATCACGGACGTGTGTCCGCTGGAGTTCGATCTCCTCTTCGAGCGGTTCCTGAATCCCGAGCGCGTGTCCATGCCGGACATTGACGTGGACTTCTGCTTCGAGCGCCGCGGCGAGGTGATCGACTACGTGCGTCAGAAGTACGGGCGTGACGCCGTGGGTCAGATCATCACCTTCGGCACGATGAAGTCGCGCGCCGTGATCAAGGATGTGGGGCGCGTGCTGGGCTTCACACCACAGGAGACCGACCAGCTCGCCAAGCTCATTCCCAACCAGCCCAACTTCTCGCTCACGGTCAAGGAAGCCACCGCGCAGATCGGCGAGGTCAAGCAGCTCTATCGCAACGATGAGCGCTATCGCCGGCTGCTCGACTACGCGATCGCGCTGGAGGGGCTCTCACGCCATGCGGGCGTCCACGCCGCCGGCGTGGTGATCGCGCCCGGGCCGCTGGATGACTACGTGCCGGTGTGCACACAGAATACCAGAGGCGCTGGCGGCGGCGATGACGAATCGGTCGTCGTCACGCAGTACGACATGAACTACCTCGAGAAGGCCGGGATGCTCAAGATGGACTTCCTGGGCCTCACGACGCTCACGGTGATTCATGACGCGCTGGCGATGATCGCCGAGCGCGGCACACCACTGTCCCTCGAGTCGCTGCCGCTGAACGACGCCGAGACCTACCGCACGTTGCGGGCGGGCCGCACCGCGGGCGTCTTTCAGTTCGAGTCGGCGCTGGCCACCGATCTGCTGCGCAGCATGCGCTGCGACCGGTTCGATGACCTGGTCGCGTCGAACGCGCTCATGCGTCCCGGTCCGCTCGACGCCGGGATGCACCGGGTGTTCATCCGGCGCAAGCGCGGTGAGGAACCCGTGTCGTACGCGCTCCCCGAGCTGGAGCCGATTCTCTCCTCCACGTACGGGGTCATCACGTACCAGGAGCAGGTCATGCGCATCGCGCAGACGCTGGCGGGCATTTCGCTCGCCGAAGCCGACGTACTGCGCAAGGCGGTGGGCAAGAAGGACGCGGAGCTGATTCGCGAGGAGCTCGGCAAGTTCGTCGAGAAGAGTGTGGCGCGCGGCTACGACCGCCGCGTGATCGAGGATCTGGCCGCGCAGATCGAGACCTTCGGGCGCTACGGATTCAACAAGTCGCACTCCGTGGCGTACTCGGTGATTTCGTACCACACGGCCTGGCTGAAGACGCACTACCCCGCCGAGTTCATGGCGGCGCTGTTGTCGTCGGAAATCGGCGACACGGACGCCGTCGTGAAGTACATCACCGAAGCGCGGGAGATGGACATCGAGGTGCTCCCGCCCGACATGAACGAATCCGGCTACAAGTTCACGGTCGTCGCCGATCGCCGCGTGCGCTTCGGACTGGGCGCGATCCGCAACGTGGGACGCACGGCCATAGACGCCATTCTCACGGCGCGACGCGACGGCGCCTTCACGTCGCTGCACGACTTCTGCAATCGCGTGGACCTGCGCTCCTGCAACAAGCGCGTGGTGGAAGCGCTGATCGCGTCGGGCGCGCTCGATTCGCTGGGGGCGCATCGCGCGCAGCTGCTCGCCGCGCTCGACAGCACGCTGCCGGAAGCCGCGCTCCGGCAGGAGGAGATCGCGAGCGGACAGGGATCGCTGTTCGGCGACGCGGGTGGCGACGCGGGTGGCGACGCGGGTGGCGACGCGAACCAGGCGCACGCGCCGCGTCCCCTGCCCAACGTCCAGCCATGGACCGATACCGAGCGGCTCGCGAAAGAGAAGGAGATGCTCGGCTTCTATATTTCGGGGCACCCGCTCGAGCCGTATCGCACGGAAGTGGATCTGTTCGCCACCCATCGTGTGGCACAGCTTGGCAGCTGGACCGATCAGCCCATTCTCCTCGGCGTGGTGGTCACGGCGATCAAGCACCAGATCAGCAAACGAAGCGGGGCGGAGTTTGCCCGGTTGACAGTCGAGGATTTTTCGGGATCTTCTGACGTGCTGGTCTTCCCGGAAGCCTGGACGTTGCTGGCAGATCGGATCCGGGCAGATATCCCCGTGCTCCTCAAGGGCGGATACTCGCGCCGCGATCAGGACGCGGACAATCCCACATTCATCGTCGAATCCGTGACACCGTTCGCGGAACTGCGCGCCACGGGAAACGTGGCGGTCTCCATCGAGCTGGCGGCGGGCGCGCGAATCTCCGCGGACGTGATGCATGACGTGCGTGAGGCCGTATCGGCGCACGCGGGGTCCTCGCCGCTCGAACTGTGCTGGCAGGATGCGACGGGCCGCACGGCGCGACTGCGTTCACGCAGCCTCCGCATTGCGGTCACCAATTCCGCCCTCAACGACCTGCGCGCGCTGCTCGGAAGCGAGCGCGTTCGCCTCGTACGCGGGAGCTGACATGGCCACGTCCAGTACCATGGAGTTCGAGAAGCCCATTGCGGAACTGGAGCGGCAGATCGACGAGTTGCGCAAGACCGCCGACCGTCGCCAGCTCAGCATGGAGGACGAGATCACGCCGCTCGAACGCAAGCTCGACGAGCTGCGCGCGGAGGTGTACCGGCATCTCACGCCATGGCAGCGGGTGCAGGTGGCCCGCAATCCGAAGCGTCCGTTCACCCTCGACTACCTTCAACTGGCGTTCACCGATTTCATCGAACTGCACGGCGACCGGCTCTATCGGGAGGACGCCGCGATCGTGGGCGGATGGGCGCGACTGGATGGCGAGACCGTGATGCTCGTGGGACACCAGCGCGGGCGGGACACCAAGGAAAATCTGCGGCGCAATTTCGGCATGCCGCATCCGGAAGGCTACCGCAAATCGCTCCGGCTCATGAAGCTGGCGGAGAAGTTCCACGTGCCGGTGCTCACGCTCATCGACACGACCGGCGCATGGGCCGGGCTGGGCGCCGAGGAGCGCGGCCAGTCGGAAGCGATCGCGCGGAACCTGTTCGAGATGAGTCGTCTGGAAGTGCCCATCGTGGCGACGGTGATCGGCGAGGGGGGGTCGGGCGGCGCGCTCGCGCTGGGACTCGCCGATCGTGTGATCATGCTCGAGAATGCGGTGTATTCGGTCATCTCGGTGGAAGGGTGCGCGTCGATCCTGTGGAAGGACGGCAAGAGCATGGAAATGAAGGAGCGTGCGGCGAGCGCGATGCGCATCACGGCGCAGGATCTGTTCGAGCTGCACGTGATCGACGAGATCGTACCGGAGCCGATTGGTGGCGCGCACTCCAATCAGGAGGCGGCGGCGCAGCTGCTCCAGGCGGCGCTCATCCGGAACCTCGATGAGCTCCGGCGCCATCGTCCGGAAAAACTGGTGCGCCGGCGCCGCAGAAAGTTTCTCGCGATGGGGCAGTACGCGGAGTGACAATGGCGAGCCTGGTTGAAGTCGCGTTCAAGGGAAATCGCAAGGAGTTCTTCCTCTGGGACGGGAACGAACCGCTGCGCGCGGCGGCGTCGGTGATCGTCGAAGCCGACCGCGGTGAAGATCTCGGACGCGTGCACGCCGTTGGCGAACTGGCCGAGCGGCGCTGCACGGGCTGCGCGCACGGGTGCGGCAGCACGCCGCCGGCCAGGCGCGTGCTCCGGCGCGCGTCCCCCGAGGATGAGCGACGGGCGGCGGAGCTCCGCACCCAGGACGAGGACGCGCGCCGCCGCGCGATGGAGCGGGTGAAGGCGCATGGACTCGTCATGAAGGTGTCCGACGCCGAGTGGCAGTGGGACCGGAAGAAGCTCACGCTGTATTTCACGGCCGAGCGGCGCGTGGACTTCCGCGCCCTGGTACGTGACCTGGCGTCCGCGTTTCGCGCGCGCATCGAACTCAAGCAGATCGGCGTGCGTGACGAGGCCAAGCGGCTGAGCGGCATTGGGCGCTGTGGCCGCGAATACTGCTCGGCGTCCTGGCTTCCTGAACTGCGACCCGTCAATCTGCAGGTGGCCAAGGATCAGCGGCTGTCGCTCAATCCCTCCCAGATTTCCGGCGCGTGCGGGCGGCTCATGTGCTGTCTGCGCTACGAGCACGAGTTCTACGTCCAGAGTCGCAAGCGCTTTCCCAAGGAGGGGCGGACGCTCGTCACCTCGGTGGGTGAAGAGATGGTGGTGCTGAACGACATCTTTCGCGATTGCGTGACCCTGCGGACGACGGAAGGCGACACGCGCGTCGTCCCGCTGGCGGAGCTCAAGCGCGAGCTGGAACGGCGCCGTCCCTTTGGGGCGGAACGCGTGGAAGAGCAGGCGGCCGCTGACGCGGAATCGCCGGACACTTCGGACGCATCAGACACATCGGACGCATCAGACGCATCAGACCTGGACGATGTGGCGGAGGACACCATTCTCGAGGTGGACGAAGCCCCGCACGTCCACACGGTGCCCGATGCCCCGGCATCGGAGCAGAGCAGCAGTGAGACCCGGCGCCATGCACCGCGACGCCGCGGGCGACGCGGCGGGCGGCGCCACCGCTCGGGCGGCGAGCCCACTGACGATTCGTCACGCGAGCCATAGCGTGGCGCGCTTCTACATCACGACGGCCATTGACTACGCGAACGGCGAGCCGCACCATGGGCACGCCTTCGAGAAGATCGGCGCCGATGCGATCGCCCGCTATCACCGGCTGCGCGGCGATGACGTCTGGTTCCTCATTGGCATGGACGAGCACGGGCAGAAGGTGGCGCAGACCGCGGTGGAACAGGGTGTCACACCGCAGGAACTTGCCGACCGGATCGCCGCGAGCTTTCAGGCCATGTGGTGCCGGCTCAGGATCTCCAACGATCAGTTCATCCGCACCACGGCGCCGGAGCACCAGTCCGGTGTCCGTGAGCTGATCGAGCGCATCTTCCAGCGCAATCCGGACGACTTCTACGAGAAGCCCTACCAGGGCTGGTACTGCGTGGGATGCGAGGCGTTCAAGCAGGACGCCGAAATCGAGGACGGCAAGTGCATCCTGCACCCGACGCGCACGCTGGAGTGGGTGGAGGAGCGCAACTGGTTCTTCCGGCTTTCACGCTACCGCGAATTCCTGCTCGACCACATCACGCGGCACGAGGAGTTCGTGCAGCCGGAGAGCCGGCGCAACGAGATCCTGGGCCTGTTGCGCCAGGGGCTGGAGGACGTGTCCGCGAGTCGCGCGCGATTCGCGTGGGGTGTTCCCTTCCCCAGACCCACGAGTGACGGCGAGCGGCAGACCACGTACGTCTGGTTCGACGCGCTGCCCAACTACTGGACCGCGACGCGCGTTCCGGGATCACGTGCCGTATGGCCCGCGCAGCTGCACGTGATCGGCAAGGACCTCACGCGCTTCCACTGCGTCATCTGGCCCGCGATGCTGCAGGCCGCCGGCCTCGAACTGCCGGAGCGCGTGTTCGCGCACGGCTTTGTGCAGCTTGGCGGAGAGCGATTCAGCAAGAGCGCCGGCGTGAGGCTCGATCTGGGCGAGGCCGTGGATCGTCATGGCGCTGACGCGCTCCGCTACTTCCTGCTGCGCGAGGTCCCGTTCGATGCGGACGGCAACTTCTCGTGGGAGCGATTCGAAAATCGCTACACCGCGGACCTGGCGAACGCGTTCGGCAATCTCGCCAGCCGCGCCATCGCGATGATCGAACGCTATCGCGGCGGGATCGTCCCCGGGACGAGCGCGGACGCGATGCAGCGCGCGGCAGAATGGGTGACGCCGCATGCGGCGGCGTACGAAGATGCCATGCGGCGCCAGCTGCTGCATGAGGCACTCGCCGCCGTGTGGTGTGTCGTGGCCTGGGCGAACGAATACGTGGACCGGCAGGCTCCGTGGAAGCTGGCGAAAGATCCCGAATGTGCCGGCGAGCTGGACACGACGCTCGCCGTGCTCGCGCACGTGCTCGCCTGGCTGGCGATCATGGTGTCGCCGTTCATGCCCGCCAAGGCGCGCGAACTGTGGGAGCAGCTCGGCGCTCCGATTTCACTCGGTGACGTCGTCTGGCCCTCCGGTGCCGACGCGATCCGCTCGGCGTGTGACGTTGCCGGCTGGCACGTCCACAGGGGCGCACCACTCTTCCCGAAGGACTCGCCCCAGGGCAGCTAGGAGCCGGCCGGGTCGGCCTCGCTTCATCCGGACTGGCGGCCGCTGGAACAGAATGCACCACCCGCCGCGCACCGGTTACGCGACAGGACGGCAGAGAGTCTGTGGAGCGTAGTCCCTTCCCTGGATTCGCGGAGTCGCCGAATGCCCCGTTCCCGTCGCTGGACGGTCATGCTCGTGCCCGAAGGATGCGACGAGCCGCGCACGTACTCGCTGAGCGAACGACTGGTCAAGCGCACGCTGATCATCGGGGCGGTGGTCACCGCGGCGCTGCTGCTCATCGCCGGCGCAGCGCTCGGACGCGTGGTACAGCGCCAGGCCGGCGGGATCATCGCCAGCGCATTCACCGGCCGTGATGCGGTGCTGCTGGAGTCGCGGCTGCGAACACTGGATGACACGATTGCGGCGCTCGAGCGACGCGACGACCAGATCCGCCTGCTCGCGGGCCTTCAATCGGAGCAGACGCCCTTCGCCGACTCTCTGGATTCCGCGCGGGCCGCGCAGGCCACGCGGCAGGGCGGCGCCGCGATGCCGGGCATGACGCACGTGGATGGGCTCATTGCGCGCGCCAATGTTCTGGCCGCGAGCTTTGAGCGCGTGTCGGACACCCTCGCGCAGAACGTCGAGAAGTACGCGAGCATTCCGAGCATCATGCCCACCGCCGGGTGGCTCTCCAGTGCGTTCAGCCGGTCACGCTTTCACCCCATTCTGCACATTTCGCGACCGCACGAGGGCATTGATGTGAGCGCACCCATGGGCGCCCCGATCGTCGCGCCGGCGGCCGGCACGGTGACGCTGGTGACGCAGCAGCGCGGCTATGGAAACGTGCTCGAAATCGACCACGGCAACGGCATCGTGACGAAGTATGCGCACTGCTCCCGCATTGACGTGCGCGTGGGCCAGCATGTGAAGCGCGGGCAGATCATCGCGAACGTGGGAAGCACGGGGCTCTCCACGGGTCCGCACCTGCACTATGAGATCCACGTGCATGGCAAGGTGGTGGATCCGTTGACGTACGTGATGCCGTCGGACGCGATTCCGGATTGAGGGGCTGGCCCCGCCACCATTCCCCACCCTTGGGAATGGGCAATCAGCCCTTCCCCACCCCGCTTCCCTTGGGAATGGGCAATCGGCAATGGGGAATCGTGGGAAGGGGGAATGGGGAGGCCGATT
>JBOHTE010000295.1:0-1950 GCA_050733555.1 Gemmatimonadaceae bacterium
GCGCTGAACTGTTCCGCCATGGATGGCGCGTCGACCTGCAAGCGGAAGGGCCGCCAGCTCCAGAACATGACCGTCACGGCGTACGCCACCGCCAGCAGCGCCGGCCGTTCACGTCCATGGAACCGCCGGCTGAACGATGGCAGCATCCGAGCGGCGAGCAGCGCGCCCGCGGCCACTGCCACGACGTGGGTGAGCGCCGCGCCGATCAACACCGGCTGTTCCACCACGCCATGAACGACTTCGAGAGCTGGAAACAGGATGAGTCCAGCGAGGGCCGCCAGCAGCCCCGCGGCCCGCAGCGAAATGCCTGCCTCGGCCAGTGCCGCAGCGGCAAGGAAACCCGCCGGCAGGAAGAGCAGGATGTCCGTCACCGGCACCGTGCCCGCGGAGTTCGCCCGCATCGCCGCCATCCCACGGGCGATCCGCTCGGACGGACTGCCGCCGGTGTTCGGGAGCAGGTCCTGCCGCAGAAGCGGATAGAACGACTCCATGCAGACGGCCACGCCATAGCTCAGAGCGAAGATGATCGCGGGGATCCCCACGTAGGACCGTTTGCCCTGCCGCGCCTCCACGATGTCCAGTGCGGCAACGGTGGCGAGCGCGCCCAGCAGGCCGCCGAGCGTATTGGTGGTGACGTCGAGCAGACTCGACTGCCGAACTGCCGAGAAGAGTTGCAGCGACTCCACGCCCGTGCTGGCTACGAGGGACACGAGTGTCACGGCAACGACGGAGCGCCACGGGCGTCCCGACCGTGAGGTCGCGATCCAGACGGCGCCGAGTCCGGCGAAGATCAGGACATTGCGGGCACCATCCACCAGGTCGTGCAACGCGAACTGCGGGTGCAGGGCGCGCGCGAGCCGGACGTGCACCTCCGCCGGCGATGGGTCGAAGTGCAGGTCGGCGAGCGTCGCAATGAGGATCACCACGAGATACGCGAGCCGCGCGGCCACTACGCGCCGCCGTGCCAGTGAGGAAGGGTGCACGCGCTCCGGCTACTCGCTGTCCAGCGACGGCGCCTTGCCCAACGATGCCAGCGCGCCAAGGCTTGACGCGGGGCGACCGGGATCGCACGCTTGACGCATGCGCCATTCCTCACGCCGGCGTCGTCCATACCGCCAGCAAGCCTCGGGCTCTGAGCGCGTCTTTGAAGACGCGCTGGCCCGGCTTTGGAGTGCCGGTCTCGCCACGGCATCCCAGAGCGTCGACGCCGTGCTGTTCACCTGCATCAGCGAGCCGCGCGAGGCGCACCGCGCTGTGAGCGTGAGCATGGAATTCGACCTTCTGGGCGCCACGTCCGACGATTTGCGCACGCTGCTCACGGGTGCTCCGCGAGTTGGATTGCTCTGAACGTGGAGTGCCGCCGACACAGGCGCCCTCAGCCGTGTGAGTTCACGGCAAACCGGAAGATCGCTATGTGCACAGGCGAGTCAAGACCGGCTCTGGACCGTCTTGCCTCTCCTCTCGCTCCGGCGTAGCATAGCGAAAGAGCCTGTCTGGCAGCCAAGCGAGGGAACGCTTATGCGGGAGTATAGCAGTTCGGAGATCCGCAACGTGGCCGTGGTGGGACACGGGGCCTGCGGCAAGACCACTCTGGTGGATGCGCTCGCTTTCGTGTCCGGCGCGAGCAAACGCCACGGGTCGATCAAGGATGGAACGGCACTCACCGACCACGCCCCTGAGGAAATCGAGCGCAAGTATTCCATCAACCTGGGATGTGCGTACGCCGAATGGATGGACACGAAGATCAATCTCATCGACACGCCGGGCTATCTGGATTTTCAGGGTGATGCCATTGCCGGCGTGATCGCTGCCGATGGCGCGCTCGTCGTGGTGAGCGCGATCGCCGGCGTGGAAGTCGGCACGGAGAAGACCTTTCACGAAGCGGCGGACCGGAAGGACCCCGTCCTCTTCGTCGTTTCCATGCTCGACAAGGAGAACGCGAGCTTCGAC
>JBOHTE010000296.1:0-2063 GCA_050733555.1 Gemmatimonadaceae bacterium
CAACTCACCCACGGATTAGGCAGGAGAGCCCAAAAAACTCAGAGGCCTCTTTCGCTGCGCCAGTCTCTTCCTGAAAGTCGGCTCCCCCTCGCTGCCAAGATGAGGTGAGACATCCATCCCGGAGTAATTACCGACCTGAGGGCGAGCAAGGTACACGGCGATGACCATGACGGTTGCTCCGACGTCGACGCTCTCGGACACGCATGCTGCGAGGGTGGCCACATCACCACCGGACCCTGAACTGCGGCGGCACGCACGGCGACGGCGCTTCACCGTCGAGTACCGCATGCGGATTGTTCGTGAAGCAGACGCGTGTGTTGAACGCGGCCAGCTGGGCGCCTTGTTGCGTCGCGAAGGGCTGTACTCGTCACACCTGGCCGATTGGCGGCGGCAGCGTGATCAAGCAGCGCTGCAGGAACTGTCGGAACGCCGGCGGGGACGCAAGCCGGCGCATCCCGCCGAGATCGAGAACGCGCGGTTGCGCAAGGAGGTGGCGCGGCTCACCCGCGAGCTCGACAAGGCACACACGGTGATCGACGTGCAGGGAAAAGTGGGACACCGCGGGTTCCCGTGGGTCAGAGTCGGCTGGCGTTGAGTTCGATCGCCGCCTGATCTGAACTCGCGCTGCCGAGCGCAGAAGACGCGCACGTGGCTCCGTTAGGTTTGGGTTGCTCACACCAACCTGACGGGGGTCATCATGCGCGTCTCGACGGCATTCAACATCATGCTGGGCATCCCCGGCGCGACGGTCATCTCGGTCACGTTCGACCCGCGCGGCATCGTGGTCCGGCTGCGGCAACGGCGCCGCCATCCGCAGTGTTCCTGCGGCCACCGGCAGCGGGCCGTGTACGACCGCTCGGTGCGACGCTGGCGGCATCTCGATCTCGGCGGGATGCGACTGTTCCTCGAAGCCGAGATCCGACGTATGCACTGCTCGCAGTGCGACCGCGTGCGCACCGAAGCCGTGCCCTGGGCTCGACCCGGAGCGCGCCACAGTCGCGACCTCCAGGACGTCATCGCCTACATGGCGCAACGCATGGACAAGACGACCATCACCAGGTTGCTCCGGGTCAGCTGGGAGGCGGTGGCCAAGGCGGTGGTCGATGTCGTTGCCGACCACCTCGACACCCACCGGCTGCACGGCCTGTTCCGCCTTGGCGTCGATGAGGTTTCGTACCGCAAGGGTCACCGCTACCTCACCGTCGTGGCCGACCACGACCGCGCCGGCGCCGTGGTCTGGGCCGGCGAGGGACGCAGCGCCGCCACGCTGGACGCCTTCTACGACGAACTCGGCGACCACGGCTGCGCGCAGTTGGAAGCCGTGAGCATGGACCTGGGACCGGCCTTCAGCCTGGCGACCACCCAGCGGGCTCCGCAGGCGCGCCAGTGCGTTGACCCCTTCCACGTCATCCAGCTCGCCAACAAGGCCATCGATGACACCCGGCGCCGGGAATGGAACGCGACGCGACGGCCGCGTCGCCGCCGCGGACGGCCGCCCGCCGATGCCGCCGCCACGGCCCGCACCCAGTCGCGCTGGGTCAAGCACACGCGCTGGGCGCTGGTCAAAGATCCTGATGCCCTCAGCGACGATCAGCTCGACGTCCTCCACCAGCTGCGTCTGGAACGCTCACCGCTGTATCGCTGCTGGCAACTCAAGGAGGGGCTGCGCGATCTCTTCCGCCTGCGCCGTCCGGCTGATGCACCTCGGCACCTCGCGTGGTGGCTCAACTGGGCATCGCGCAGTCGCCTGCCTGCGTTCGTCGCCCTCGCCGCCACTGTTCGTGCCAACCGTGACCGCATCCTCGCCGCTGTGGAACTCGGCCTCTCCAACTCCAAACTCGAGGGTCTCAACAGCAAGATCCGGCTCATCAATCACCGTGGCTACGGCCACCACTCCGCCGCTGCGCTCATCTCGATGATCTACCTCTGCTGCGGCGGCATCACCGTCACGCTGCCCTTCTCATGACGCGCATCGACCCACTCAAACCCGAGGAGAACCTCATATGTGAGCACCGTTTCGAGGTTCGCGAGGTGACGCGCCACCGGGTACTGCAGTGTGAGCC
>JBOHTE010000297.1:0-10616 GCA_050733555.1 Gemmatimonadaceae bacterium
GGATAGTGCTTGGCGCAGGCCAGCACGCCTTCCGACTGACACGCCTTGATCCAGACCGCGGCCAGCTCGGCGACCCGCTGTGCGTTCGTGCCGAGCGCACGCGTGCCGATGACCGGATTGTCGGGCACGACATCCACATCGCACACGGGCGCGAAGGCCCAGCTCACGCCGAGCGTTCTGGCTTCGCGCGCGGTGAGCCGCGCCGCGCGCCGCACGGCATCGGGATCATTGAGCGAGGCGATCGCGGCGAGCGGCGGCAGGCCGGTGGCGCCGGTGAACTGCTGGCCGGCGCCGCGCTCCATGTCAGCGGCGATGAGGAGCGGCACGCTGGATCGCTGCCGCAACTCCTTGATCAACTGGCGCACGGCATCGGCCTCGCCGCCATAGAGAATGAACCCACCCACACCGAGCGCCAGTGCACGATCGATGAGATCGCGGTCCGCGTCGAAGCCCCGCGTGCCGGCCCAGTGCAGCGACGGAATCAGGAGACTGGTGACGCTCATGCGGGCGAGAACGTGCCGAGCACGCGCGGTCCGCGCGCGCCCGTGGCGGCCGGCACGTTGCCGGTGCGGCTGGCAAGATGGAGCCATCCCAGCAGCGCGAACGCGACGGCTTCCTTGGCGTCGCCGTCGAAGAAGAGGTCATCGAAGCGGCGCACCGCGACGGGCGCCACGGCGCGCACGATGGCGTCCACGAGCGCAGGGTTGTGCGCACCGCCGCCGGAGAGCACGACGTCGCGCACCGGCTCGCGCACGAAGCGGCGGTACGCGTCCCCAATGCTGGCCGCGGTGAGCTCGACAGCGGTGGCGACGATGTCGCCCGTGGTCGCGGTCGCGCGCGCGGCGCGGCACCGCGCGATGACGCCCGCGATGTAGGCGCGGCTGAACAGCTCCCGCCCGGTGGACTTGGGCGGCGGCGCGGAAAAGTATGGGTCCCCAAGCAAATCGGCGACGACCTCCGGTATCGGCGTGCCCGTGCGCGCCAGCGCGCCATCCACGTCATAGGGCAGCGAAGGCGCGAGGGCGCGGGTGACGCCATCGATCACGGCACATCCCGGGCCGGTGTCGAATGCGCGGACCTCCCGCAGCGACGCGGCGCGCGGCGGGACGACTGTCACGTTGCCGATTCCGCCGAGATTCTGCAATGCGCGCCACGAGTCCGTGGCGCCGAAGAGCAGCGCATCCGCCATGGGGACGAGCGGCGCGCCCTGCCCGCCGGCTGCCACATCGCGCACCCGGAAGTCGCTGATGACGTCCAGTCTGGTGCGCTCCGCGATCACCGCGGCCTGTCCCATCTGCCACGTCGCCACCGGGGGAGCGTGCCACACCGTGTGCCCGTGGGACGCAATGGCGCGCACGTCGCTCGACACCAGTCCGGCGTCCGCGATCACCGCCAGTGCGGCGTCGGCGAGCCAGGCGCCGAGCTCGAAGTCCAGCCAGCAGTACTCCGCGGGCGATGCGCCCTCCACCGCGCGCAACAGGCGATCGCGTTCGGCGCTGCTGTACGGGCGCGTCCGATACGCCAGCAGCGAGCAGCGCACGTCCGTCCCGGCGCCCGGCGTGAACCGCGCCGCGGCGGCCGAGATGCCGTCCGCCGACGTCCCGGACATGAGGCCCACGAGCACGGTGCCCTGCGGTTCGTCGCGCCGATCGTCCGGCGGCCGGTCGATACTCATTCGACCGGTGGCGGCGGTTCGTCCACGACACGACGAATCACGCCACCGGCCGCGGCGAGCTTCACCTCCGCGTCGCCACGCGACACGCCGAGCTTGCGCATGACAATGGCCGTCTTCACGCTGCCGCCGGCGGCGTCGATGAGCGTCCGCGCGTCGTGCCGCGTCACACCGCACACTTCCATGAGGATGCGTTCGCCGCGATCGACGAGTTTCGCGCTCATGGCCCGGAGGTCCACCATGAGATTGCCGTACGTCTTCCCCAGGCGGATCATCGCGCCGGTGGTGATCGTGTTGAGCACGAGCTTGGTGGCCGTGCCGGCCTTCATGCGCGTGGATCCGGTCACGACTTCAGGACCGGTGAGCGGCACGATGGCGACATCCACGAGCTGGACGATCTCATCGGGTGGAGGCGAACAGGCGAGGATGCCGGTCCGCGCGCCACGCCGCGCGGCGCACTCGAGCGCGCCGTGCACGTACGGCGTCGTGCCCGACGCGGCGATGCCAAGGACGAAATCGCGCGCGCCCACGTCGCGCGCGGTCATGGCATCGCCACCATCATCGCTGCGATCCTCGGCGCCTTCGCGCGAGCGCACGAGTGCCTCGAAGCCGCCGGCGATGATCCCCTGCACCATCTCGGGCTCGGTGCCGAAGGTCGGCGGACATTCGCTCGCATCGAGCACGCCGAGCCGGCCGGACGTGCCGGCGCCCACGTAGAAGAGCCGTCCGCCGGCGCGGAACGCGTTCTCCGTGAGGTGAATGGCGCGCGCGATCTGCTCGCGCTGCGTGGCGACCGCGTCGGCGACGGTGCGGTCCTCCGCGTTGATGAGGTCGACGATCTCCAGCGCAGAGGCGAGATCAATTGTGGCGGTGCGGGCGTTGCGGCGTTCGGTGAGGCGCAAGGGCGGGACGGAAGAAGCCGGGGGCGGGGGGGCGGCGGACGGAAACCACACGATATTCGTACGCGCAGGGGAGCGCGGGAACGCATTCGGTTCCCGTGCCCCGTGCAACCTACCGTACATACTGGAAGCTACAACCCTACTGGACCGTCGCCGCCTCCGTGAGCTTGATGGCGATGTTTCCGCCCTGCGGCACGCAGCCCTCGTAGTTCGCCGTCCCCATGGCGACGGCGGTACCGGCAGCGGCGCCGCCCGCGGCGCCGATCACGGTGGACTTGGTATTGTGTCCGATCACCTGGCCGAGGATCGCGCCAATGATGGCGCCCCCGGCGACCTTCTTCGCATCGTTCCCCGTGCTGGAGTTGCGCACCTTGTCGACGTCCACGTGGTCAATGGTCGCCGTCACCGGATAGGTCTTGCCGTTGAAGGTGAGACTGAGCACGCTGAATGTCATCTGAATGGGCGACGTGGCGTTCTCGCTGCGCTTGAGGTCCGACACCTGGATGAGCGCCTTGGCGCCGGCCGGGATCACCGCGCCATTCGAGCCGACCACCGCGTTCGTCACCGTGGCCGTGAAGCGGTCACCAGGCTTGTTGGTGTTCGTGCAGATCCGGTCGTTCGACGTCAGGCTGATCGGGGTGCCAGCGGGCACGGAGCCCAGTGCGCCTTCACTGCCCGCCGAACTCGTGGCGACGGAGTTGCCGGACGGCGTGGTGGTGGGCTGGGCGGGCGCGACGGGCGCTGACGCGGACGGCGATGAGGTAGGCGCCCTGCGCTTCGTCCTGGCCGGCGCGGGACGCTGTGCCGGAGCCGGTGCCGCAGGCGCCGGTGCCGCGGCGGACGCGCTGTCCGCCGGCGCGACGTCCTTCAGTTGCGGCTGCGCCGCGCTGTCTGCATTCGCCATCTGCAGGTCGCGCGTCAGCGTGGAGTCCTGCGCCAGCGTGCCGTTCTTGCCGTTGTCCTTGTTGCATCCCCCGGCGACCAGTGCAACGGACAGCGCCAACGGAGCGAGTACACGTGAAATGCGAGCCATGATGGTCTCCAGAGACTTGTCTCGATTGGACGGAAAAGGATCACCGACGTGAGTGGACGGTCGAACACCGTCGCTCGATACGGAATGCCAGCCGGATGGGTTCGTGTGTCGCAAGGCACGTACCACGGGTCGCCATTCCGTCGCTCGATACACCCTGCGCGCGACGAAGCTCCAATCAAGGAAATTTAATATCGTCCGACGGAAATGGGACTGCGCCATGGGACACGGACGCCGGACTGTGACTCACATCACCCACGGCATGCACCGTGATATCCGGCGTCATGCACCGTCATGGCGCGGGGCACTCCGGGCGGCTAGAATAGTCGCATGACCCGCGTGTACCCCGATGCTCCGGCCGATGCGCGCGTGGAAGCGCTCGAGGAGCAGAACATGCATCTTGCGCGCGTGATCGCCGAACTGCGCAACCAGGACGCGCTCAAGACGCAGTTCCTCGCCAACATCTCACACGATCTGCGGACGCCGCTCACGGCCGTCATCACGCACGCCGAGATCATGCGGGACGGCATCCTTGGCGAGCTCACGGAGCGGCAGGCCGAGAGCATTACCGGCATCATCAGCGGCGGACGCCAACTGCTCGACATGGTGGGCGAAATTCTCACCTACGCGCGCGGCGCGGCCAACCAGCTCGCGCTCGCGCGCACCGAGTTCACGGTGGAAAGCGTGGTGGAGCAGGTGGCAGTGATGAGCGATTCGCTCGTGGGACGGAAGGAACATGCGCTGAGCGTCGACGTCGAACCCGAACTGCCCAGCGTGTACGCCGACCGGGAGAAGATCGCGCACGTGCTGGCTAACCTGCTGGGGAACGCGATTGACTTCACGCCGCCGGGCGGAAAGGTGTGGATCGCGGCCCGCCTGTCGCCCGACACGAGCGCGCCGGCCGCCGTGGAGATCGAGGTCGGCGACACCGGCATCGGCATCGCGCACGAGCACTACGATCTGGTGTTCCGCGAGTTCGCGCAGGTGGATGCGTCGCCGTCGCGCCAGCACCACGGCACCGGGCTCGGGCTGGCGATCGCGCGCAAGTTCGTCGAACTGCACCACGGACAGATCTGGGTGGAGAGCAAGCTGGGCGAGGGAAGCCGCTTCTTCTTCACCGTTCCGCTTCGCGCCGCGCCCTGACGCGTGGCGTCGCACGTACTGGTGGTCGAGGACAGTGCGCTCGTGACCAACGCGCTGCGCCTGCTGCTCGAGGTGACGGGGCATCGCGTGAGCGTCGCGGCGAACGTGCGCGACGCCGTGACCACGGCCCGCACGACGCATCCGGATGTGATGCTGCTGGACGTGACGCTGCAGCAGGAGGATGGCCTGGATGTGCTGCGCGAGCTGGAGCGCACGGGCGACGCGCCACGCGTCAGCGTCGCCCTCACGGGGCATGATGCGGCCGAGGTGCGCGAGCGCTGCCTGGCCGCGGGGTGCCGCGAGGTGCTGCTCAAGCCGGTGAGCACGGCGGAACTCACGGCGCGCATCGACGCATGGCTGGCGGAGTGACGGCGCGACGCGCGCC
This sequence comes from Gemmatimonadaceae bacterium, assembly GCA_050733555.1. Classification (GTDB taxonomy): domain Bacteria; phylum Gemmatimonadota; class Gemmatimonadetes; order Gemmatimonadales; family Gemmatimonadaceae; genus JADGGM01. The sequence goes on from JBOHTE010000297.1 coordinate 5,130, forward strand.
GTGCCTTCAGATGTGCCCGCGAATGGCCTCGGGGGTGAGCGCCTGCAGATAGCCGGCGAGCACCGTGAAGTAGCGCGTCATGAGCAGCACGCCAACCAGGATGAGCACGACACCGCCCACGCGGTTCACCCAGAGCATGGCGCCGCGGAAGCGCGCGAAGACGGCGAAAAAGCGATCAATGGCGAGCGCCGCGACGAGGAACGGAATCGCGAGCCCCAGGGAATACATGAGGAGCAGCGCGAGTCCGCGCCCGAGGCTTGCAGTGCTCGACGTGTAAATGAGGATGGCGCCGAGGATGGGACCGATGCAGGGCGTCCACCCTGCGCCAAAGGTGATGCCGACGAGCACGCTGCCCAGGTAGCCCACCGGCTTGTGGGCGAGATGAACGCGCCGCTCCGTGGAGAGCGCGCGGATGTTGAAGACGCCAAGCAGGTAGAGTCCGAACACAATGATGAGCGCGCCACCCACGCGGGCAATCCAGTCGCGGGCAAACAGCAGCACGCGTCCCAGTGCGCTCGCGCTCGCGCCCAGCGCGAGGAAGATGAGCGTGAAGCCGAACACGAAGAGCAGCGCGTGCACGAGCGCGGTGCGGCGCGACCGCGCGGCTTCGTCGAGCGTCATTCCCGTGAGAAACGTGATGTAGCTCGGGATGAGCGGGAGCACGCAGGGAGAGAGGAAGCTGATGACACCCGCGCCGAATGCGACGGCCAGACCCAGTGTGGTGGTGCCTTCCATGCCGGTTCACCGTGAGGATCGACGGTCCCATGCACGCATGGGGCCGCTGCTCCGCTGGTACTATGCGGTCAAGTATTTCGCCTTTCGTCATGAGCGCCGGTCCCGTGACGGCCGGCGCGGACTCGTCGCGCTCCAGATCGACGCGCTCGCGTACGAGGACCTGCGCCGCGCGATGCAGCTTGGCTACTGCCCCACCCTCTCCCGACTGCTGCACGGCGATGGCTTTCACCTGCGACGCTGGTTCTGCGGGCTGCCCTCAGCCACGCCGTACGCGCAGGCGGGAATCCTGTACGGCCGGAACGAGGGGATTCCGGCGTTCCGCTTCTACGATCGGGCGGAGCGGCGCGTCATCACGTGCAACGCGCCGCACGGCGTTCAATATATCTGCGATCGCATCCAGGTGCCGGGCGCGCTGGCCGGCGGATCCAGTTACGTGAATCTGCTGGACGGGGACGCCCAGACCGTGGCCTTCACCGCCGCCACGAGAGAGCGCACGTCACTGTACCAGCGGCTCGGCGGCACGCGCATGGCGCTGCTCATCGCGCTCCACCCCGTGCGGCTCGTCCGCATGGTGGCGCAGTCCGTGTGGGAGTGGGTGCGCGAGGATCTCGAACGGCTGGCAGCGCAGATGCGCGGGCGTGCGACCCACTCGGAAGGCATCTTTCCGTTCATCCGGATTCTGAGCAACGTCATCATGCGGGAACTGCAGACCATGGCGATCATGCTGGACGTCTATCTGGGCGTCCCCGTGATCTACAGTACGTACATGCAGTACGACGAGCTCGCGCACCACTTCGGCCCATCCAGCCCGCAGGCGCTCGGCGACCTCCGGCGCACCGACGCCCGCGTCCACGAGATCGCGCGCATGATCCGCACGGCGGGCGGCCGTGGCTACGATCTCGTGCTCCTCTCGGACCACGGGATGACGCCCGCCGTGAGCTATCGCGTGCGTTTTGGCGAAACGCTGGGCAGCACGGTCCGGCGCGTGATGCGCGACTGGGACGGCGGCGCGGTGCCGGACGCCGTGCACTCGAGCGCGAGCGAGGACAGCGAGTACGCGGACGCGGGCGCGCAGATCGTGGAGACGATGGCGCGGGCGTCGCGCGAGCGACACCAGCGCTGGCGGCGCGGCGTGCGGCACGTGCGCGACTGGGTGCGCAGCCGGTACGGGTTGCGCGAACTGATTCTGCCGGAGAAGTATCTCGTCGACGCGCAGTCGAACGTGGTCATCACGTACAGCTCGTGTCTCGCTCTGCTGTACTTCGCGGACGCGCCCGCCGCACTGGACTGGCGCGATATCCAGGCGGACCCCCGGCGTCGGTACGCGTGCGACGCGCTCCTGGCGCACCCCGGGATCGGGCTGGTCGCCACGCGCGACGGCGGGTGCGTGCGCCTCATGAGTCGCGACGGCGACGGCGTCATCGATGGCGACACGGTGCGCGTGCTGGACGGCACGAACCCGCTCGAGCCCTATGGCGCGGATCACTGCGTGGTGCGCTCGGTGCGCCATCTGGTGCAGCAGCCCAATGCGGGCGATCTCGTGCTGTTCGGCGCGTACGATGGTCACGACATCGTGTCGTTCGACGATCAGGTGGGCGCGCACGGTGCGGCGGGCGGAGCGCAGACGTATCCGTTCCTCCTCACCCCGCCGGCGCTGGACCTCTCAGGCGCGACACTGGAAGACGCGCGCGACCTGCACGGTGCACTGATGCTGCGTTACGCGTTCGCCGACGACGTCCAGAGCGCGGACGCGAGCGCGGTCGCGAGTGCGGCGCGGTAGGCGGTGCCGTCGAGCCGCTCGGGCTCGTCCTCCACGCCCGCGCGCTCGTGCACACCGCGCACGACGGCGTCCACCGTCTGCGCGGGGGCGTCGGCTTCCTCGACGATGGACAGCTCCCACTTGCCGCGCTCCCTGCCCTTGTAGAGCAGGCGATAGTCGGCGCGGAAGACCGTGAGGCGGGCGGTGGGCGCGTCCGGCGCGGCGTCCGCCGACGGCGCCATCGTCGCGCAGATCACCGCCACGCCCGTCTCGCGACCGCCCTGGCGAATGGCGGGGAAAAGGTGGATCTCAGCGATTCGTTGGGGATCAATACGTTCGCCGATCTCGCGCAGAAAACGCTCGCGTCCGTCGGCGATCATCGCACCACCGCCGCGACCGCGCGAGGCGTGGGCGTGCCGCGCGCGTCCAGCTCCCGCTCCACGTACAGCCGCAGGATGTGCAGGAAGTCCTGTGCGTTGGTGACGACGCCAAACGCCTGGTGCGTGCCGCGATCCTTGAGTTTGCTCACGACGAATTCGGACGAGTCCACGCAGATCGTCGGCAGCTCGCGCAGCGTGCCGTCGGGCTCCTGCACGAACGCGGGGAGCATGTTGCCGGTGGCGATGGCGTGGAGCGCGGTGGCGATGAAGATGGCCATCGTCGCGCGGGTGGTGTGCGCCTTCATGGCGTCCTGGCACTCGAGGACGTCCGCCACCACATCGGGAAGCGGACCATCGTCGCGAATGGAGCCGCAGAGCACGAACGGCACGTTGTGCACGACGCACGCGTGCATGATGCCGTCGGGAACGACGCCCTGCTCCACCGCGGCCCGAATGGAGCCCGCGGCACGCACCTGGTTGATTGCGCGCATGTGCAGGCCGTGGCCGCCGGCCGCCGATTGTCCGCCCCAGGTTACGCCGAGCGATGTCCCGAAGATGGCCGTCTCGATGTCGTGCACGGCGACGGCGTTGCCGGCGAGCAGCGCGCGCACGAAGCCGTGTTCGATGAACCACACCATGTCCGCGCGTGCGCGCGAGTGGACGAGCGCCGGGCCGGTGACCCATACCGGGTAGCCGCCGCGGTCGCGCTCGTCCACGAGGAGGCGCGCCATCTGGGCGTAGTCGATGGGCCGTTCGCGCGACACCTCGGTGGTCATGAACTTGAACTCACCTTCCGTGGCGTCGCCCATGAACGCCTCGGCGTGTACGAAAATGCCCTCAGATCCATCTTCGGCGCGGCCGACGGCCACGCTGTCACCCCGTTTCACGTGGCGCATCTCACGAATCCAGAGATCGCCCTGGGCGTCGAGCACGAGCGCGCCATCCATGCGCGGGAGGCGGGGCATACGCCACTCGCCGGCCACCCGGACGTAGGTCGGAAGGTTGGTGGTGGAGAAGAAATTGTCGGGAAGAACGCCGTCAGCCGGCGCCGGGACGAAGGTGGCGTCCGGGGCGTGGGCCAGCTCGGAGGCGCTGAAGTCGGGAGGCGTGAAGTTCGGCACGGAGGAAAGGTAGCCCGGGGCAGCCCATGGGACAGCCCCATGGGACAGCCCCACGGGCTGCCCCTTCCGGCCGAAAGGCCCCAGATTCGTACCCGTCCCTTTCACTCAGCCATGGCAATCATGCTCCAGTACATCGTGCAGCTCAGCCGACACGCGGAATGGGCGGACCGGCTGCTGATTGGCGCGCTCGATGCGGCCACACCAACGCCGGCTGACGCGGTGCGGGAACTTGCCCATGTGATGGGCGCCGCTGAAACCTGGCTGTCACGGATCCAGCGGCGGCCAGCGCGCGTCGCCATCTGGCCATCGTTGTCGCTCGCCGAGCTGGCCACGCTGGGCCCAACCGTACACGGGAGCTACGCCGCATATCTGGACACGCTCACCGATGCCGGGCTCGCCGAGCCCGTCGCCTATGTCAACAGCGCCGGGCTGTCCTTCACGAACACGGTGATGGACATTCTGCTGCATGCCGCCCTGCACGGCCAGTATCATCGCGGCAAGGTCAACCTGCTCCTCCGACAGACGGGCGCGAAGCCCGTTCCCGTCGATTTCATCGCCTTCCAACGCGGCGTTCCCGCGGCCCGAACCACATGACCATCGAGCACATTTCCGACACCGCGCGCTGGGTGGCGTTCTACCGCGCGATGGAAACCGAACGGCCCAATGCGATCTTCCGTGACCCGTACGCGCGCCGCCTGGCCGGAGCAAAGGGCGAGCAGATCGTGAACACGATCAAGCAGGGACGGCAGATGGCGTGGGCGATGATCGTGCGCACGGCGGTGATGGACGAGATGATCATCGACCGCGTGCAGGCGGGCGCGGATCTCGTCGTGAATCTGGCCGCGGGACTGGACGCACGCCCGTGGCGACTGGCGCTGCCACCCGCGCTGCACTGGGTGGATGTGGATCTCCCGGACATTCTCCGCTACAAGACGGAGACGCTGCGCGGTGCGGCGCCAGTCTGCCGGTACGAGGCGGTCGAGGCCGACCTGACGGATGAAGCGGCGCGCACAGCCGTCTTCACCCGACTCGGCGCGCAGGCGACGAACGCGCTCGTCGTGACCGAGGGATTGCTCATTTACCTCACCGCCGACCAGGTCGCGACGCTCGCCCGCGATCTGCACGCCGTGGCGATTTTCCGCTGGTGGCTCAACGACATTGCCACGCCGCTGCTGCTCACATTCATGGAGCGCTCGTGGGGCGATTCGGTGCGCGCGGGCAATGCGCCGTTCCAGTTCGCGCCGCCCGATGCCGCGGCATTCTTTGCTCCGCTCGGCTGGACGCAGGTGATGTTCCGCCCCACGGCTGACGACGCCCGGCGGCTGAAACGGGAAATGCGGTTCATGTGGCTCTGGCGCACGCTCGGCAAGCTGTCATCACGGGAGCGCCAGGAGGCGATGCGGCGGATGTCGGCGGTGGAATTGCTCGAACGAGGCGCGGTTCCCGTGTGAGTTGAATGGATGCGGAAAGCCCAATGGGGGCAGCCCCAGGG
>JBOHTE010000298.1:0-1527 GCA_050733555.1 Gemmatimonadaceae bacterium
GGATAGAGGTGCAGCCGGTAATAGCCGCGCGTGTGCGCGAACACGGTCCGCGTCGTGCCGGCAGCCTGCGGCGGCGCGGCGAAGGTGACGTAGCCGTAGTCGCCGCTGTTCGGCATCACGTAGTACCGGCCGTCGGCTCGTGCGAGATCGGGGAGCACGTTCCGTCCATCGGACGTGCGCGCCGTTGCCGGATTGACTGTCGTGATGTGCACGTCTCCGGCAGTTTGCCAGGCGATCGCGAAGGAATTGAGTGCCCAGAATCCGTACGGCGGACGGATGCGGATGCGCAGCGAGTCGCCGCGCACGTGGCTCACGTCGAGCGGCACCACGCGATCAGCCGCCAGGAACGGACCGCCGCCCGGAAGCACGCCGCGTACCTCCCATCCGGCCGGCTCCTCTACCGCAAGCTTGAGCGCGTAGAGCTCCTCGCGCAGGTCCCACGCGCGCAGGGCCGCCGCGTTTGTCGGACTCGTATCCATCGCCGCGTACCACTCGTTGAGCGCCGTGCCGCGGAGCTGCGAGAATGCGCGAATCATCTGCGAGCCCCAGAGCCCCGTCGCCACGCGCGCAACGAGAAACGCGTGCGTGGCCGCCGGCGGTTTCGCGAAGGTCAGCGTGATCTCCTGACGGGCACTGTGTGTGCTGTCGGGCGGAACCACCGGCTCCCACACCAGATGGTCACTGGCCGCGAGCCAGGGACGGAGGTCGCGTCCGCCGGCATCGCGCGCGGACGTAGGAGCGGCGAGCGAATCGAAGGCGTAGAACCGTCCGAACTCGTCGGGCTTGATTGTCGTGCTGGTGGCGTGGTCAACGACCAGGAGCTGGAGCTGGTTGGTGTACTGCGTCTCGTTCACCTCGTTCGTCACCATCAGCCGGTAGACGCCGTGATCGGCGACAAGCGATGGGAGCTCACCGTAATCGTCGCGCTCGAGCCCCCTGGTGATTGCTCCGCCGTAGGGTTCCGCGTCGAACACATAGCGCTTCCCGTCCCAGGAGTAGAGGAAGGGACACGACTCCTTCGTCGCGAGTGCCACGGCCATGACGACCCCCGCGACGCCCACCACGCTCCCGACCACCGCGAGCGCCGTACGCCCCGGACTGATCCTGGCGAACCACACGCGCTGCACGGAGTCCAAGGGGACCTGCACCGGCCCATTGTGCGCAAACCCGCGCAGCGTGTCCCCCAGAATCCCCGGCCTCGGCGTGTTGTCGAATTTGATTTCCCTGCCGTCAACGAGCGTGACCTCCGCGATGCGGTCGCGCGAGACGCTACTGTCGGCGCGCACGACCGACACATCGACCGGCCGCTTGCTGTAGCAGGACAGCAGTAGCGGTATCAGGAGCAGCGGCGCCGCGAACGTCGCGAGACGGTGCGAGGCTTTCATTGTGGGATCTCCCGGGGACGGGGGGTGCGTGTCTCATGGACAGCACAACCTGCCAACGCCATCGCCGCCGCGCATGAGAGGAACTTCCCTCCCCGGCCACCCCGCCCTTGGGAATGGGCAATCTTCCTCCGCCCCACCGCCC
>JBOHTE010000299.1:0-2125 GCA_050733555.1 Gemmatimonadaceae bacterium
GTTGTGGAGCGTCCGCAAAGAAACACGCCGCGTGGTGCGATCGCGCCACTGTCAACGCGCGAGGACGAGCGCACGTCGCCCGCCGGGGACGGTGCGCGTGCACGTGGGTGAATGGGCGTGAACGCGCGTGAACGCGCGCCGGCGCTCAGCTACCGATGTGGCGTACCCGTGCCACGAGATCCTCGAAGCCGCGGGGCGTGAGCAGATTGTCGGCGATGCCGGCGATTTCCTCGGCGTCGCGCCAGGCGTGCTCCAGTTCATGCAGTTCGCCTTCCATGGCGCGCCGCTCGCTCTCTTCATGCGCGGCCATTTCCAGCGCAATGCGCGCCGTGGCCGGCAGCTCGGCGATGCGTCTGGTCATGCGGCTCGAGCGCGCGGTCTGCGAGAAGAGATCGATCGGCGTGTCCACGCGCTCGAGGAGCCTCACCGCATCCGACACCTGCACGCGCGTGGCGCCGAACCGGTTGAGCGCGGGCAGCAACTGCGACGCGGCGCGCTGCGCCGTGTCGCCCGTGAGATCGAAGCTTCCCGGATTGCGCATGTTGGTGCTGCGTCGCGGAATCGCGAGTGCCCAGCCCGGCGCATCGGACGATGGGCGGAGTGTGAGCTTGCGGAGTTGCCCGCGCTGAATGGGGAGCACCACTCCGTCAGCCACCGTGACACGCGCGATCACCGTACGGGGATTGCCCTGCACGATGAGTTGTCCCGCGCGACTCAGAATCCAGGCGAAGCCGCCCACGCCGGCGCCGAGTGCCGCACCGCCGGCCACGACGCCGGCGAGCGCGCCCAGCCCCACGCCCACCTTGAGCATGGTGCGAATGCGCCGCCGTCCGAACTGATCGCCATAGCGCCACGCGGCGAACTCCGGCCGCTGCGGCCGGCCGATGCGGACGAGCTCGAGCCCCTCGCTCAGTCGCGTCATGCCGATGTTGTCGGTGGACACGCGCAGCTTCGTCAGGCTGAAGCGCCGCTCGCATTCTTCGATGGCTTCCCAGCGTTCATCGAGCGGCGAGAGGTTCCACCGCTCGCACTTCCGGCACACCACCCAGAGCCGGCCCCGCTCGGCGTCGAACGCCAGTCGTCGCCCGACGGGGAACGTCTCGATCACCTCATTCGATCCGAGGGACGCGTGGCAGAAGAGGCAGGTAGAAAACATGGGAGCAGCGCAGCACCGTGAACTGTGAGCCGTGAATCGCGTGGCCACCGCACGCGGCCATGACTCGCAGCTTATCGATGTGCATTCACCAGCGGTACCAGCCGCAGCAGTCCGTGATTGTTCCCGGCATAATTCAGCAGGCCCAGCTGCAGGCCGTGCAGCTCGTGCGCAAAGTTGAAGATGCCGATGGTGAGGCCATGCTGCGTACCCTTCACATAGTTGAACGCGCTCGCGGAGAGGCCCACGAAGCGTCCACCGGGCTCCACGCGGAAATACGCGGGCGCAAGTATCACGCCCGTCACGTGCGTGCCGCCCGCGGCGGTTGCCAGCACGAGTCCCTTGACGCGCGGGGCGCCCGCCGCGCCCGCCGAAATGGCGACGCCCTCGAGCGATCCTCCCGCGCCCACGCCGATTCCGGCGATCGTCACGCCGCGAACCCGACCGCCCGCTCCGGCGCCAATACCCGCGATCGTAATGCCGGTGATGTTGCCGCCCGCGCCCGCGCCAACTCCGCCAATCGCGAGCCCGGTGATGTTGCCGCCCGCGCCCGCACCCACTCCGCCCACCAGGATGCCCGTCATGTCGTGGCCCGCGCCGACGCCCAGCCCTGCAACCATGAGGCCGCTCAGTGAGCCGCCGGATCCGAGGCCGAGCCCGGCGAGCGCGATGCCCGACATGCCATTTCCGGAGCCTGCCCCGATGCCGGCGAGCGTGATGCCGCGGATGCGATTGCCCGCGCCAACTCCAATGGGAGTGAGCGCCATCCCGTCCAGGTCACCTGCCGCGTCGATGCCAATGCCGGCGGCCACGCCAGCGATGCGCCGCGCGCCGGTGAGCGGCAGGCCGATCGCCACCCCGCGCACTACGCCCTCTGCCGGGTCGTACGGGTCCCAGAGCGTGACGTTCACTCCCTGCACGCGAATGGGTCCGTCGTCCCTGAAGTTCAGGCGCAGACCCGTGATGTCCGGC
>JBOHTE010000300.1:0-1369 GCA_050733555.1 Gemmatimonadaceae bacterium
GCGCCACTTCCTCGAGCGGCAGCTCGGCGCTGATCCGGCGCACCACCTCGGCCGACGGCACCACCTCATCCATCTTACAGCCGTTGGTCGTGCCGACATCCATGAATTCAATGAAGCGCAGAATGTATGGAGTCCCTTTGAAGTGGCGCGCCATCGGCAGAATGTCCTGATCATTCCGGCCGCGCTTCACCACCATGTTGATCTTGATGGGGTCGAGGCCCACATCGTGCGCCACGTCAATGGCGCGCAGTACCTTCCCAACGGGAAAGTCCACGTCGTTCATGCCTCGGAACGTCGCGTCGTCGAGCGAATCGAGCGACACGGTCACCCGCTTCAGCCCGGCATCACTGAGCGCGCGTGCCTTCTGTGCGAGCGATGACCCATTGGTGGTTAGTGCAATGTCGGGCGCGCGACCGTCGGGGGTCCGGATCGCGCCGAGCATGGCAATCAGCTCCTCGAGTCCCTTGCGCAGCAGCGGTTCTCCCCCCGTGAGTCGGATCTTCTCGACCCCGTGCGCCACCGCGATGCGCGTGAGTCGCGTGATCTCCTCGAACGTGAGCAGTGCCTCACGCGGGAGGAACGCATAGTCTCTGCCGAACACCTCCCGCGGCATGCAGTACACGCAGCGGAAGTTGCACCGGTCCGTCACCGAGATGCGCAGGTCGCGCAGCGGGCGGTTCCGGGTGTCGGTCATGGACGCTTTCACCGTGCTGTCGCTATTCCGCATGATCAATGCGCTCGCCATTGCAACACGATCCCTCCTCGAAACGGGACTGCTGGCGCGTCACCGTGCCAATCCGGGAAGGAACAGCACTCCCGCCGCCAGCCCCGCGATGAACAGCCAGCCAAAGGCACGATTGTGCACGAGACAGACCCGGTGATACCAGAGCGGCCATCCAATGTACCCCGGCGGCGGTGCATCTGGTGCAGGGTGCGACATCACCCGTATCGCACGCCATGCGCGCGGTCCGGCAGCGAATGTGACCAGGGCGAATGGCGTGAGCGCGCCCGCAATGACGGCGCCCACGATCACGAGGTACATCGCCACGATCGCCGACCGATTGAGCAGCCGCGCTCGCCTTTCGCCGAGCACGACGGGCAGCGTACGCTGCGCCTGGGACGCGTCGAACAACCGCTGGTCGATGTGCTTCCCGATGAGGATCGACGCCACGCCCAATCCGTACGGCACGGACGCCAGGAACGCGGCGCCGGACCACTGTCCCGTGATGACATAGTACCCACCGCCGATCATCAGAGGTCCCCACACGACGAACGCCGCGGCCTCGCCAAGGCCCAACTCCTTGAGCGCGCGGGGCGCGGCGTCGTAGGCATAGAGTACGATGGCACCCGCCACCGCCAGCGCCAGCGC
>JBOHTE010000301.1:0-2013 GCA_050733555.1 Gemmatimonadaceae bacterium
GTTGTACCGAGGGTCCGCTTTCCTGTCCCGCCTCGCCGTCGTTCGCCGCGGCCGTATGCAGTAGCAATCGCTCAGTAATACTATCCCGTGGCCGCGGCCGCCTCGATCTTCTCCTCGCCATTCTCGCGCAGCGCGCGCAACACCGTGCCACCGGCCGCGAGCGCGCCCAGGATGATGTAGAGATAGAACGTGTAGAACCGCCACCAGATGAGGGACGCGCCGAGAATGCGGGCCGGAATGGCGCGGCCGAGCGTCTCCTTGAAGGCGACCTCGATGAAGCCGCCACCGGCCGGCGCGGGCATGACAACGCTGCCGTATGTGAGCGCGATGGGCCAGAGAATGAGCGGTGCCAGTTCGGCTCGCTCGCCGAACGAGTAGACAATGATCGGCAGGATGGCGAGCCGGAGCGCGACGTGCAGGATGGACGAGAGGAGCGCGAGCAGGGCATAGCCGGGGCGCATGTGCTTCATCCCTTCGATGCCCGCACGCAATTGTCGCAGCGACCGTCGCACCGTGCGCCAGCGCCCCGCATTCATGCCAAGACGCTGTGCCCATGCGGGAGGAGGGCCGTTGGTATTGCGGCGCGCGAGCACGAAGCCCAGGGCGCCAATACCGAGTACAAAGGTTGCGTACATCGCGACCAGGCCCACCATGCCGAGGATCATGTCGCCTGAGCCACGGAAGGAGAAGAACATGGCGAGCGCAATGAGCGCGAGGGACACCATTTCGAGAAACAGCTCGGCGAAGATCACGAGGATGATGTTCGCCGAGGGCATGCCTGCCTCGGTGAGAATGAGATAGCGGGCGGGCTCGGCGCCGGTGCGGGCCGGGGTGATGGCGGCGCCGAAGTCGCCACCGGCGCTGGCACGCAACGCGGAGCTGAAGGTCATGGGAATCCGGAGCGACGCGGCACTGAACGTCAGTTTCGCTCCTCGTGCGCCGAGTTCGAGCAGTGCCACCACGAGCAGAATCCCGTGCGTGGAGACCGACACGGACACCGGCTGATGACCGTGCGGCCAGCTCGTGAAGACGATGTAGAGCGAGACGCCAATGGCTCCGGCAAAGGAGACGATGGCGAGACTCCAGCGGCCAGTGCTCACGGGAAGCGGCGCAGCATGTTGGGATGAGCCATGACGCAGCTCGTCGTCGGGACGGGGGTTCGACGGAGAGGCAGAGCCCGGTGCTGCCTGCAGCCATGACACCGGGAGTGTCTCCAAACTAACCCGGAACAGGGGGCCGGGGAGGGGGGAGGGGGCGGGGGAGGGGAGGAGGGAGCAGGACGGGAAAGGACCCGCCCGATTGGCGAGTGTGCACGCCGGGGCCGGTCCATACGTTGAAAGAATGGAAGCAACTGGCGCACGCGGAAGTGCAGTGTGTGCGCTGTCTCATCGCGCTCACTGGAGTCGACCATGGATACGCGAGAGCAAATCGTTCTGTCCGCCATCGAGAAGGACCGGCCAGGGCTGGTGGCCGAACTCTCGGGTTTCATAGCTTGGCGCCGCTGCAATGTTGAGGACAGTCGCGTCATCGTGCTGGGCGGCCACGCGGTGATCATGTTCCTGATATCCGGCGACCCTGCAGGGATCGCCCTGGTGGAAAGCGAACTCGACGCCCTGGAGCGCGACACCGGACTGCGCGCGGTGGTGCGGCGCATCGAGCATGCACCCGAGGCGTCGCCCACGCTGCAGCCGGCGCTGTCGTACCTGATCACCGCCAGCGCGATGGATCATGAAGGCATCATCCACGCCATTGCCGACGTGGTGCGTGCAAACGGCGGAAACATTCTGGAGATGGAGACCACGACGGAATCGGCGCCGATGAGCGGGTCGCCGCTCTTCGCGCTCCGCATGGTAATCACGGTCGCCGAGCGGTACGGATCGGTGGCCAAGCTGCGCACCGAGCTGGAAAATCTGGCGCGCGATGAGGCGATTGACGTGGGGTGGGAGGCGCGAACGAATCAGCCCCTGATTGAGATGGAAGGATGAAAAAGGGGCAGCCCATGGGGCTGCCCCT
>JBOHTE010000302.1:0-1089 GCA_050733555.1 Gemmatimonadaceae bacterium
TCGCAACACCACGACGGGTAGTGCTCCCGGCGCCGTATCCTGGGGCTGGATGCCTCGGCCAAGCATTGCTCTGCCGCCGATGAGATCGAACAGGTTTCCCGAGACAGCCATTGCTTCGAGCTGGCGGATCACATCTCCGTCGAGCCAACCTCGTCCAAGGAAGTGGTATGCCGCGAGCGCATCGAAGCTATGGGCACCCTCCCGCAGTTCCTGCAGTAGCGGATCGGAGACTCCGCTGGACGAAAAGCTCACCTGCTGTCCGTTCCACACTTCCGACACCGAGGCCAGGCGGTCCGCGTTCGCGAATGGCAACGGTTGCAGATTCACGGCGTCGACAACGGCGAACATGGAGGCTGTCGCGGTCAGGCCGATTGCAAGCGAGAAAATCACTGCGAGCGAGAACGTCGGCCTGGTGGCGAGCATCCGGAATGCCTGCCGGACTTCCAGCCTCATCATGCCGTTCATGTAGCGCTATATGCGAGACAAGTCATGAGAGCGAATACACCTCGCACTTTAGCGCGAATTCGGCCTCCGATTCAGCGATGCCACGCCGTTTGATCAAACTGTGCTGAGGTGCCTCCGGAGAGAGGCGACTGAAGCGAAGGAGCTGCACCTGGTCGAAAACGCGCTCCTCTCAAACTGTGCCAATGTCGCCGAGCACCGCCTCAGCTTCGATCTCCACCAGCATCTCGGGATTCACGAGGCCACTCACTTCCACCATGGTGCTCGCGGGGCGAACGTCGCGAAAGAACTCACCGTGTGCGCGACCGGCCTCCTGCCAGCGGGTGATGTCCGTGAGGTAGACACGAGTGCGGACGACGTCCGCCATGGTGGCGCCTGCCTGCGCGAGCGCGCGCTCGATGTTGCGGAGCGCCTGGATTGCCTGCGCGTACAGATCGCCCTTTCCCACGATCGCGCCGTTCGTGTCCGTGGCGGTGGTGCCGGCCACGTGAATCACGTTCCCCACGCGCACCGCGCGCGAATAGCCCACGACGGGCTCCCAGGGTGTGCCGCTGGAATAGTTTGTTCGGTTCATGGCTGAAGGTAAGACAAGGGGCAGCCCATGGGGCAGCCCCATGGGCTGCCCCT
>JBOHTE010000303.1:0-1640 GCA_050733555.1 Gemmatimonadaceae bacterium
AGGGGCAGCCCAAGGGGCAGCCCCATGGGCTGCCCCTTGACACCCCTTGACAACTACCGCGCGGGTAGTAAACTATGCCAAGCGCATGAATACCAGCGAACATGAAAAGGGACCTGGCTATCGCCCAAGGTCCCTCTTTTTTGTTCGCTTCATCGCATGTCGCGGGAGCCCGATTGCTCCTGCGCGCCTATCACGGCGGCGTGAGTCCGTGAACAACACAGTCGGCAGGTACGGTCAATTCCGGACTCCGACGAGAACATAGTGAGGAGTACCGTAATGCGTACCACCGGCACCGTGAAGTGGTTCAACGACAGCAAGGGTTTTGGCTTCATCACCCCCGAGGATGGACAGAAGGATTGCTTCGTTCATCATTCGGCCATCCAGGGCAGCGGCTTCAAGACGCTGGCCGAAGGCGAGAAGGTCGAGTTCGACATCGTGCAGGGCGCCAAGGGACCGGCGGCCGAGAACGTCACGAAGCTCGGACGATAACCAGACGCCGCGAGTGAGCGGCGTGCAGTAGGCAAAGGGCGAGGGCGGACCAACTCGGTGGCGCAGGGGTAGGACGTGAATCAGCAATGTTTCACGAACCAGCCCTGCTGCGCGTGAGTCGGTTCGTCCTCGTTGCCATCCAGTCACCATTCATCCCGCGCTCATGCTCCTCGCCGAGCCAGAACTCCTGTCCAAGATCGAAGTCATTGCCGACCTCGAACCGGCCGTGCACGCGCTCATGGTGGTGCACGAGGAAAAACGGGTGCTCTGGTTCCCGTCGGAACTGCTGGCTCCGCCAGCCGATACCGACCCCGAGCGTTTTCTCGGCGACCTGCGCGAACGGGCTCGCGGCATCGAGCCGGCGTTGCGTGTCGCGCTCGCACTGAATCTCCTCACCGAGGAGGGGCTGCCGCACTTCCACCGTTTGTTGGCCGTGCATCTGGATGAGAACGCGTACTGGTCCAAGTGGACAAACATGTGGACGGCGGAGGAAGACCGGCATGGCGCCGTGCTGCATGACTATGCACGCGACGCGCGCATCTTCGACCAGGGACTCATCGAGCGGATGCAGTTCGCGTACATCCGTGCCGGGTTCGATCCCCAATGGGACCGCGACCCGTATCGCGTGTTCGTGTACACCACGCTGCAGGAGCGCGCCACGCAGATGTCGCACGCGAACACGGGCAAGCTGGCCGAGCAGCACGAGCCGCTGATTGGCGAGGTGCTGAGCAACGTGGCGAAGGAAGAGGCGCGGCACTACTCGTTCTATCGCAGCATTTTCAAGGAAGTGCTGGATCGCGACCCCAATCAGGCGCTGGAATCAGCGGCCCGAGTGATGCCGGCCATCGACATGCCCGGCGTGAAGATGCCGCACTTTCGCGAGTTTGCTGACGTGGTGCGGCGCGCGGGCATCTATGGTCCGCTGGACTATCTGAAGATCGTGGAAGAGCAGCTCCGCTACTGGGGCATCGAGGCGCTCTCGGGGTTGAGCGCGCGGGGGCGTGCGGCGCAGGAGAAGCTGCTGGGCATCCCGGGGCGGCTGGAGCGGATCGCGAAGGCGATGGAGCTCAAGTCAAAGCCGAAGACGTTCAGTTTCGACGTGATTTTCGGGAAAGAGTTTGGCATGGACTGAGGAAGCCGCAGGCTTCCTC
>JBOHTE010000304.1:0-1274 GCA_050733555.1 Gemmatimonadaceae bacterium
ACCGGACAGTACTGATCGGGAATAGGGAATCGTGGAAATGGGGAATGATGAAGCGGGGGGAGGCGGCGGTGAAAAAAAGACGGTGGGGTGCGGTGTGGGGAGGTCTTCCTCCCCGATTCCCCATTCCCGATTGCCGACTCCCAAGGGCGGGGTAGCTGGGCGGTGGAAGATTGCCGATTCCCAAGGGCTGGGTGACTGGGCGGGGAGCGTCACCGCCCCGGCTTCAGATACTTCAGGAAGTACTGCAGCTGCAGCTCCGCCGCGAAGCGCGCGATCGCGCCGCGTGGGCCGTGGCGCTGGTCGGGGAACGGCATCACGTCGAAGTCCTTGTGCGCTTCCTGCAGCCGCTGAATGAGCTGTATGGTGTTCACCGAGTGCACGTTGTTGTCGGCTGTACCGTACGTCAGCAGAAGGTGGCCCTTGAGATTCGCCGCGTACGGGAGAGCGGAGCCCAGGTCGTATCCCTGCGTGTTCTCCGCGGGCGTGCGCATGTAGCGCTCGGTGTAGATGGTGTCGTAATAGCGCCAGTCGGTGGGCGATGAGTTGGCGACGCCCACGCTGAAGACATCGGGTTCCTTGAGCAGCGCCATGGTCGTCATGTATCCGCCGTAGGAGCCGCCGGTGATGCCGACGCGCGCGGGGTCGATGTAGTGACGTGTGCGTTCGAGCTGCTTCACCGCCGCGGCCTGATCGGCGAGATCGACCTGGCCGAGTTTGAGGTACGTGGCCGTCTCGAATGCCTTGCCGCGTCCCGGTGTGCCGCGGTTGTCCACCGTCCATACGAGAAAGCCGAGCTGCGCGAGCCGCTGCCCCTGCGACAGCGTCTGCCAGCGATCCTCGACGAGCTGCACCGAGGGCCCGCCATACACCATCACGATGAGCGGATACGTTTGGGTGGAATCGAAGTCCGCGGGCTTGAAGAGGATGCCGTGCAGATCGGTCGTACCATCGGCGGCCTTGACGGTCACAGGCTCCGGCGGCTGCAAGTGCAGCGAGTCGAGTCGTGCCGTGTTCATGCGCGCGAGTGTGCGCACGATCGTGCCGTCGGTGCGACGCAGCAGTGTGACGGGCGCCGCCGCAAGCGACGAATAGCTGTCCACGAACCAGCGCATCGCCGGGCCGAGGCGAATGTCGTGCGTACCCGGCTCCTTCGTCAGTTGCTGGAGTCGCGAGCCATCCAGTCGGACGCGGAAGAATTGCGACTGCAAACCAGCGGCGCGCTTCGCTGAGAAGTACACCCAGCCGCCCTGCTCATCCACTCCGGCCACACTCTC
>JBOHTE010000305.1:0-3103 GCA_050733555.1 Gemmatimonadaceae bacterium
CCATTCCCGTTTGCCGATTCCCAAGGGGAGGGTGGTGGGGCGGGGCTGGCTCCCTCAGTACTTCGGCACCTCCGGATCCACGTCATCACTCCACCGCCCAATACCGCCGGCGAGATTCCACACGCGCGTGAAACCGGCGTCCCGCAGCTCCCGCACCGCGCGGGCGCTGCGCGATCCGCCCTTGCAGTGCACCACCATCTCGCGTGCCGGATCGAGCGTCGGTATCGCGTCGCCGAGCGTTGCGAGCGGAATCAGCCGAGCCCCGGGAATGTGTGCGATGTCCCACTCGTGCGGCTCGCGCACGTCAATGAGCACCAGATCGTCGCCGCGCGCCCGCCGATCGGCGAACTCGCGCGGCGTGATCTCGGGCACGGCAGTGGCGGCCAGCTGATGCAGCCCGCAAAACTCCTCGTAGTCGATGAGCTCCTTCAGCTCGTGCGTGCCGCACGCCGGGCACTCGGGATCCCTCTGCAACGTCAGGATGCGGAACTGCATGCGCAAGGCATCCACGAGCAGCAGGCGTCCGATGAGTGGGGTGCCTGCTCCAAGCAGCAGCTTGAGCACTTCCGTCGCCTGAATGGTGCCCACGAGACCCGGGAGCACGCCAAGTACACCACCCTCCGCGCAGCTCGGCACCATGCCCGGAGGCGGGGGCTCGCGGAAGAGGCAGCGATAGCACGGCCCGTTCGCGGTGGCGAACACGCTGGCCTGTCCCTCGAACCGGAAGATGCTGCCATACACGTTGGGCTTGCCCGTGAGCACGCACGCATCGTTCACGAGATAGCGGGTGGGAAAGTTGTCGGTCCCATCCACCACGATGTCGTAATCGCGAATGATCTCGAGCGCGTTGGCAGAAGTGAGTGCGGTCGCATAGGTCTCCACGTGCACGTGCGGATTGACGTCGCCAACGCGTTCGCGCGCGGAGTCGAGCTTGGGGCGACCGATGTCCTTCGTGCCGTGCAGCACCTGGCGCTGCAGATTGGTGACGTCCACGACGTCGAAGTCCACGATGCCGAGATGCCCGACACCGGCGGCGGCAAGATAGAGTGCGAGCGGCGACCCCAGTCCTCCCGCTCCGACGATGAGCACGCGACCGTCCTTCAGCTTCTGCTGTCCCGCGAGTCCGACCTCAGGGAGCAGCAGGTGCCGGCTGTAGCGCTCGAGCTCCGCGCGCGACAGGCTCGCGCGGTCGTCGGCCGCATGCGCCGCAGTGCGCAGCGGGAGTGATCCCGTGACCGTCATGATGTCACCCTCCCGCGACGGTTGGCACGACGATGACTTCATCACCATCGCGCACCGGTGCCTGGAAGCCGCCGCGAAGTCGGATGTCCTCATCATTCAGATAGAAGGACACGAACGGATAGGGCTGGCCGGCATCATCGCGCAGGCGTGGTCCGAGCGCGGGAAAGCGCGTAATAACGTCGGTCACGGCGTCGCCGACAGTGGCGCCGCGCGCTTCGAGTTCTCCCTGGTCCGACGCCAGCCGCGCCAGCATGCTGGGCAGCACGATGGTTACGCTCATGAGTACCTCTCCTCTGGTGAAGACTGCATGGTGTGGTCGAGTTCCATGGCGAACGGATCGCCGCCGGGGAGCGTCGTGACGTCACAGCGATAGCCGCTGCGACTGGGAATGGAGGTGAATGTCGTGGCGTGCACGCCGAGCGCGTGCCAGCTCTGCGCCATGCCGTCGGCGACGGCGCGCGTGGACGGATCCGTGGCCACGGCGACGACGCTGGAGCCGGATCCGCTGAGCGTGGCTCCGGCGGCGCCGGCCTGGCGCGCCGCCGCGACGACCGCGTCGTACCCCCGCACGAACGGCTTGCGATAGGGGACATGGAGGCGTCCCTCGAGGCCGGCGGCGAGCAGCGTCACATCGGCGCGGGCCAGTCCGGCGACGAGTGCGGCGCTCGCGGCCGCCGCCTGACGCGCGTCATCGTGCGACACCTGGGCCGGCAGCGCGGCGCGCGCCTCGTCCGTGCCCACCGGGAAATCCGGCACCGCGAACACGAAGCGCAGCGCGGGGTGAACGGTGAGCGGCGCGACGTGCCAGCCGCCGTGCACGGTGCGGAAGGCGAGCGTCGCGCCGCCGTACAATGCCGGCGCGACGTTATCCGGGTGTCCTTCGAGCTGGGTCGCGATGCCCAGCAGCGCGAGGTCGTCGAGCGGCAGTTCGAGCAACGCGCGCGCGACGAGCGCGCCCGCCACGATGGCGGCAGCGGAGGAACCCAGGCCGCGCGCGATCGGAATGTCCGAGGTCGCCTGCATCACGACTCCGCGCGGCACCGACGCGTGCGCGTACGCGCACGCCGCCGCGAAGCCGCGCACGATTAGATCATCGCCGGCGGGCACGGCGAGTTCCGCGAGTGTCCCGAGTCGTTCGATCACCGGTGTGGTCTCGCTCGCTGGGCCCACGCGCGCCAGCACGCGCAGTCGCCGTTCCACGGCCACGCCAATGCAGTCGAAGCCCGCACCGAGGTTGGAGGAGCTCGCGCAGACCCGTACGCTCACCGTCATGCGCCGCGACCCTCCGCGACGAGCGCGCTCACCTCGCGCAGCCTGGGTGCGATGAGCGGCGCATCCGGCAGCACGCCGCTCACGGCTTCAACGGTCTTGAGCCCGTTGCCCGTGATGCACAGTACGACCTCATCGTCGGCGTGCAGGCGGCCATCGCGCGCGAGGGCGAGCGCCGCCGCCACGGTCACACCGCCGGCGGTCTCGGTGAAGATGCCGGCATCTTGCGCCAGCACACGAATGCCGCTCACGAGCGCCTCATCGCTTACGTGCTCCGCCCAGCCGCCGGAATCGAGAATGGCGCGCGCCGCATAGCGGCCATCCGCGGGATTGCCGATCGCGATGGAGCGCGCGATGGTGTGCGGGACCTCGGGCACGATCTGCGTCCCGCCGCTCTGCACGAGTCGCGCAATCGGCGCACACCCGGACGCCTGCGCGCCGTAGAGGCGCGGTGCGTCTCCCTCCACGAGTCCCGCATCGAGGAATTCGCCGAATCCCTTGCGCAATTTGCTCACGAGCGAGCCGCCGGCCATCGGCGCGACGACCGCTGTGGGCAGGCGCCACCCGAGCTGCTCGGCGATCTCGAACGCGA
>JBOHTE010000306.1:0-6030 GCA_050733555.1 Gemmatimonadaceae bacterium
GCGTTTGCACTTGACGCGGGGCGCCGCTTCACAGAAGCTGCGACCGGACCAGATAAGAGCGCCGGCCTTAGCCGGCGCAATTCCGAGAACCGTTCGTCAGCTTTCAGCGTTCGTTAGACGGCCCGGCCCGCAAGAGAAGCTTTCGCAATTGCGACGAGACTTCGAGAGGAGCAAAATACGACGCCGGAAACAAATAGTCCTCGCCCGATTCATCAATGACGCGGAGCTGAGCATGCGTCTCGGCGTCCGCATCCGGCAGCGCGACGTAGAACTTGCGCGGTTCCAAGGACGCCTCGTATCCGTCGTTGCGCAAACACAGCACAAAGCGCCGGGCGCGACGCGCGTGCGGTCGCGTGCGCTCAATCGAGATAGCGTTTGATCTTGTGCTCATAGCTGCCGAGGCCGTGCGCCTCATACCAGTGAATTTCGGCAACGCGGATCGTTCCGTCTTTGAGCTCTACCCGCGCAGTTCCCTTCCGTTTCCTCCACCGCGCCGGCCCATGGATCCGACGAAGGCGGCCGAGTTCGCGGATTCCTCGTCCGCTGGCGATGGTGTGAACATCCCGGAGACGGTCGAGGATCTTGAAGTCCACACCACAATATCGCTACGGCGCCGAGCGCTGTCCAATGCGAGCTCGATCGACGATTGGACCAGCCCGATTTCGCCCGTTACCAGTACCACCATGCGCAGTGCGGATGAACGTGCGGATACCGTTGCTCAGTCCCGACGCGGAGGGCCTGTCTGGCAAGGCGACGATCACGGCGATTGAGCGAACTGCGATACCACCGTGGCGGAACGATCTGACGGTTGGCCGCGCGGGCCAACTTCCAGCGCTTGATGCGACCACCGGGAAGGATGATCCATTTCTTTGACGCCATGTGCCGCTCCTGTAAGTGACTACAGGAAGGGCGCCTCCTTGAGCAGATCGATTCGTCGATTCATATCGAGATGCCTGTGGCCGTCTTGTATCTAGCGATCGAGAGAAGTTGAAGCGAGTCTGATCGGGGCGCCAGCTCGATGTCGTCTGGGTGGAAGACACCGTGCGTTAGCCGGAGCGGCGTCCCGATTTCTCGTCGCACAGAGCCCGAACCGTTGCGGGGGCCGGTCGTCCTGGAGCGCCGAGCCCGAATTATCACAAGGACGGGCGCGCGCGACACGTCTCAAGCTCGGAGCGATCCCATGTTCGTCGGCATTGATGTCGCGAAAGCGGAATTGGTGATCCGTGTCATGCCCTCGCTCGAGCGCTGCACCGTGACGAACGATGAACAGGGCGTCCGCAGCCTCGTCGCGCGGCTCCAGGCGATGACGCCCACGCTCATCGTGCGCGAAGCCACCGGCGGGTATGAACTGCTCAGCGTCGCCGCGCTGGCCGCCGCGGCGCTCCCCGTGGTCGTGGTGCATCCCCGGCAAGTGCGCGACTTCGCCAAGGCGACGGGGCAGCTCGCAAAGACCGATCGCATCGACGCCGACCTCCTCGCGCGCTTCGCCGACGTCGTCCGCCCGGCGGTGCGGCCCATTCCGAATGCGGCGGCCCATGAACTCGGCGCGCTGCTCACCCGGCGACGCCACCGCCTGGAGATGCTGCAGGCGGAGCGCAATCGGGCCGGCCAGGTCTTCGGGACGGGCCAGCGGCTCGTGAAGAAGAGCCTCAAGACCCACATCGCCTTCCTCGAGCGCGAGCTGCGCCTGGCCGACAACGATCTCGGCGACATGATCAAGGCGAGTCCCATCTGGCGCGAGCGCGATGCGCTCCCGCAGAGCGTACCCGGCGTGGGTCCCGTGCTCTCACGCACGCTGCTCGCGGACCTCCCCGAACTCGGCCGCCTCTCCCGCCGCGAGATCGCGAAGTTCGTGGGCGTTGCCCCGCTCAGTCGCGACTCCGGCACGCTGCGCGGGCGCCGGTTCGTCCAGGGTGGCCGCGCGAGCGTGCGCGCGGTGCTCTACATGGGGGCGCTCGTCGCGACCAAACGCAACGTCGTCATCCGCACGTTCCATCAGCGGCTCGTGGCGGCGGGCAAGCCGAAGAAGCTGGCGTTCGTCGCCTGTATGAGAAAGCTGTTGACGATGCTCAATGTGATGGTGCGGACGGGGCAGCGATGGAACGCCGAGGCGAGTGGGCGCGAATCGATCCCTGCTTGACTTTCGAGACAGTTGCTAACGCCTGTCAGGCGATGCCGGGGGCGATGCCGAATCGGGGTTATCGAGGGATTTCCGGAACTGCACGACGCGATCGACCTCCGCGTAGCCTGCGCGCCGATGCGCGGCGTGGCTCACCAGGTTGTCGAGGCGCGCGTCAGAGGCCATCTCGCGGTAGCCGCGTTCGCGCGCCCATGCTTCGGCGGCGGCGAGCAGTGCGCGCCCGTGGCCCTGGCGTCACACATCGGGATCGACATACCGCGCCTCGAGGTACCCAACGGGACTCGTGTCACAGCCATCGGCGTACGGACGCGCCCCGACCTCGACGAAGCCAGCGAGCGAACCGTCCGGGTGCTCGATGACGAAGACCTCGGCATCAGCCCGGGCACGAAGCTCGTGCATTCCGGTTGCGAGATCCTCGTCGGAGTGCTGAGGAAAGAGCGCCCGGCTCAGGCGCAGCCACTCGAGCCAGTCGGTATCACGGTATCGCCGAGTTTTCATTGGAGTGTGTGCATCCGCCTGACGCGCGAGTTCAGCTGCAAGCGAGTCGAACAAGAACGTGTGCGACACCACGCGTAATAGCAGCAGCGTGAAGCGCAGCAGGTACAGGCGGGCTCCGCCCGCCGGACCGGGTGCGCCCTGCAGCCACTTCCTCATTCCCCGCCGTCGGCAGCATCGCCTCGTTGGCTGGCATTCGCCGTGTGTTCGATCTCGAAGATGGCCGTCCGGGCCGCCCTGGCCTGCTCCGGAGGAACGGCCTTCAATGCCTCGACATCTCCCACTTCTCCAACGACTGCAAGCGCAGCGATGCCCCTATGAACGACGGATGGATTGTCATCATGGAGCGCCTGCAGCGCAACTAGCCGTAGCTGCGCAGCAAAGCCCGGGCGCCCTTCGTCGATCTCCCGCACCCGTAATCGGGTGAGCAAGATGTCGAACGGACGATAGAGTCGAACGGCTGTGGCACGAAGCCAGTGATGGGCGTACTCGAAAAGCGGGTCCACTTTCATTGTCAAGCTGACACTTGAGTTCACACGAGAGCGAATTCGTGGAACGAAGCGGCGCAGCCTCCTGCCGCTTTGTGACGGTTCCAAGCAATGGTCGTGGCGGAACGTCGTTCGGGTGTGCATGGCACCATTGATCGCGTGCCTGATAGCGGACTTGCATCGTCACCTGCGGGTCCGACATGATGGATGCACGCCGGACGGGTGACAAGACACATGAGGAACTGCGTGATCTTGACATCACCGTGCGTGCTCCCAATGAACACGCACTGATGATCGTCGAACCGCGCGGAGAGCGAATCAGCCGTCGCGGCCGTGCCGCTATCCCTACAGGTGGAAGGCGGCCTCGCGAATGCAGGATGCGCAGGGCCCGGAGTCGCGCCAAGCGCTGCAAGAAGCGTTTGGATTGCCGCGAACGTTACGCGCATGGCACGTGGGCCGGCTTATGGCGTGGGCGACACGACTCCTTGCGGCGTAAGTTTGTCGATGGCGTCCGGGAGAACTTGCGCGAGCTTGGTGGAGAGCTCCTGCGGCGTGATGCCGAGTTTGGCCGCGAGCTGCGTCATGGCGTCGGAGCCGATGGCCGCGTGGAGCTGATCGCCCGTGATCGGCTGATTCGGCCCATTGCCAACCCATGACCGCACCGTGTTGCCGAGGCCCTGCGACTCGAGCTGGCTGATGATGCCCTGGATGCCGCCGTGCTGCTGAATCAGCCCGTTGACCACGGTGGCCATTTCGGCGCCGACAACGCCGCCGAGTACTCCGTCGAACAGTCCCATGCTGGGCTCCTGCGCGTGAGGGTCAGGTTGTGCCCGGACGAGGCGGGCGGGCCCTGCCGAATATCGCTCGCGATGCGGCGAATGTCACGTGAAAACGCGCTTGGCAACAGTTCGCCCGGCCGGGTGCCTGCCGGACGGACACTGAGTAGAAGAATGCGCGCCGTGGATCGCCCGCGGCCGCGGCGCTCCGACCTCGAAGGCGACGGATGGACCCGTCACTTCTTCGCCCTGAGCGGATGCGGGGTTGGCGTTTCACGCTGCGCTATGTAGCGCCTGTCCGTCCTCGCAAGCGCTCCCATGCCTCGCGCGGCGTGACAATGGGGACGGGCGCTCGCGTTGCCACCGTGAGCAAGTCCTTGTCCCCGCTCACCAGGAGGTCAGCGCCAGCCGCCACCGCCGAAGCGAGCACCCAAGCGTCGGCCTTATCCCGGACGCGGACCGATAGAATGGCAGCGGGACGGGGCACCACCATTTCGTCCTCAAAGACGGCGAGGGCCAGCGCGATTTCCGCCGGCGTGGCCGCGAACCGGTCCCGCAGGACGCGCTCGAGTTCGTCAAGATTCACGGCACCGGTCAGTAGCCGATGCTCCGCCAGCACGAGGCGGAGCAGGTCCGCACAGAGACCGCGTGCGATGAAGGCAGAGATCAGGACATTGGTGTCGAGAAAAACCTTCACGACACCGCGGTGAACACGTCCTCGTCGGTGAGGATGCCCTGGGCCTCGCCTCGCGGAAGGAGTGCGCGTCGGGCCTGTTCGAAGCGTACAAGGGCCAACTGGCGGCGGAGTGCGTCACGAATGACATCGCTCCGGCTGCGGCCCAGCTGGCGGCTCAGGCGGCCGAGTTCACGCTGGAGCTTGGCATCCAGCCGGATGGTGATGGTGCCGGACTTCATGCACGACAATGTAGTGCATCTGCGGGTCTGGTGCAACCTGGCCCATATGACGCCGTGCAAACCTGCGACCGCTGCACGTTCACCCGTGTGTTACGGTTGCGCTGAGCGCACCCCACCAGGAGACGGCGACCAGCGCAAGCCGGATCCAGTTGAGCAGAATCCAGCGGCGTGCTTCGGATTGCAGGCGCGCGGCTGGCGTGTCCCCGCCCCCCGCTTCGAGGAAGCGCGCGATTGTCGGACGAAAGTAGACCAGGGTCCACAAGACTCCCGAGACCGCGCAGGCCGCAGACACGATGAGGGGCACGCCTGGACTTCCCGCCCGAAGAGCCACGACCAGGGCAGCGACGGCGCTGAGCGCATAGAGCGGGGCCATCGGTACCCAGAACGCCGGAAGGTTCATCCGACTGACAGGTGATCCCATGAAGCCGACAAAGGACTCGGGCGGCTTTCGGCTCCACGCGGGATGGACGACCACGCACTCGTACACGCTGGCGCCTAACACAAGGGACGCCATCACGGCGTAGAACCACAGGACTGTCGCGTAGGCACTCATGCAATGGTCTCCGTCATCCTCTTGTCCGCATAACGCCCCAGCTAAACTGCGAACGTATCAATAAGAGCGCGCGGCAACGCCGCGCGCAATTCTGAGAATCGTTCGTCTGCTTCAGCGTTCGTTAGGTCGCAGGCGCGCAGGACTATGGCGATTGCGGGTCCCGCCCCAACCCAGATGGGCGCCTCACCGGTCGCGATAGAAGGTCAACCCGTTCCCGTTTGGGTCGCGGAAGCCGAATTCGCGTGTGCCCCACGCAGTGTCGCGCACGGCCACCTCAGAGCGCACCACGCCTGAAGCGCGGAACTCGGCGAGCAGTGCATCGGGATCATCGACGACGAACCGAAGGTTGCCGAGCGCCGCGCTCCCGTCAGCGAATGCCTCGGCGGCCTGCCACTGCAGGTGGAGTTCGATTCCATCCCGACCCACGCCGGCGTAGGCGGGCGCGCCAGTACGATCACCGAAGAGGAAGCGGAACCCCAGACGCTCTGTATAGAACGCCAGCGCTGTGGCGATGTCATGAACTGGTAGCACGGGTTGCACGGCCCGGAGCGTGCTGCGCGTGTGTGGCGATGGTGCGGTCATTGGACCTCCGGTTGCGACCTAACGCCGCGGCGCTCTGCCAGCGCCCGCTCTCCGCCCACCCGCTACCTTCAAGCGCGACTT
>JBOHTE010000307.1:0-5031 GCA_050733555.1 Gemmatimonadaceae bacterium
CTGGACGTCCAGCGCGAAGACGGGTGTCGGCACGTCGCCGGCGGCGATGAGCCGCGTCTGGTTCACCCTCAGTCACGGCATTTTCAACGAGATCTACTATCCCGATGTCGATCTCGCGTGTACGCGCGACCTGGGGCTCATCGTCACTGACGGCGACGGGTTCTTTTCCGAGGAGAAGCGGCACACGACGCATGAGATCGCGTCGCTTGCGCGCGGCGTGCCGGCCTATCGCCTCACCAACAACTGCGTACACGGCCGCTATCGGATCGAGAAGCGTGTGCTCACGTCGAGTCGCCACGACACCGTGATGCAGGACACGCGCTTCACGCCGCTGCTCGGCACGCTCGAGGACTATCACGTGTACGTGCTGCTCTCGCCGCACCTCCATAATCACGGCGCGGGAAATACGGCGTGGGTTGGCGACTACAAGGGCATTCCCCTGCTCTTTGCCGAGCGTGACGGGGCCGCGCTCGCGCTGGCGTGCTCCGTGCCGTGGCTGGCGCGCTCGGTGGGCTTCGCGGGCGTGTCAGACGGCTGGCGCGAACTCGCGGATCACCGCCGTCTCGAGCGCACGTGGGAGCACGCGGAGAACGGCAACGTCGCACTCACGGGCGAGGTGGATCTCGCCGCGGCTGGCGGACAGTTCGTCCTGGCCCTGGGCTTTGGCAGCGACAGCGTGAAGGCCGCATACAAGGCCGTGGCGGCGCTGAACGAGGGATTTGAACATGCCCGCAGCGTGTACGTGCACGGATGGCAGGAGTGGCAGCGCTCGCTCGTGGTGAAGGATGACAGCATGCCTGGCGACCCGGAGATTCGTCGCACGAGTACCACCGTGCTGCGGGTGCACGAGTCCAAGAATTTTGCTTCGGGCATCATCGCGAGCCTGTCCATCCCCTGGGGATTCAGCAAGGGCGACAACGATCTCGGTGGCTATCATCTCGTGTGGCCGCGCGATCTGGTCGAAGCGGCGGGAGGACTGCTGGCTGTGGGTGCTACGGCCGATGCCCATCGCGTCCTCCGCTATCTGTGCGTGACACAGGACGCCGATGGTCACTGGCCGCAGAACATGTGGCTGGACGGGACGCCGTACTGGAACGCGGTGCAGATGGATGAGACGGCCTTTCCGATTCTGCTCATTGACATGCTGCGTCGTGCCGATGCGCTGGGGCCTGATGAGCTCGCGCGGCTGTGGCCCATGGTGCGACGCGCCGCATCGTTCATCGTACGCAACGGGCCCGCCACCGCGCAGGACCGCTGGGAGGAGAATGCGGGTCTGTCGCCGTTTACGCTGGCGGCCGAAATCGCGGCGCTGCTCGTGGCGGCGGACGTGGCCGAACTGCACGATGCCCCGGAGATCGCACATCATCTGCGTGAGACGGCCGATGGCTGGAACGATGACATCGAGCGGTGGACGTACGTGACCGGCACGCCAACCGCGAATGACCTTGGCGTGGACGGATATTATGTGCGCATCGCGCCGACGAACGTGCCCGCCGCACCTTCGCCGCAATCGGGATTCGTCCCCATCAAGATGGGCATCACCGAACGCCACGATCATGAAGGACAGGCCGTGAGCCCGGACGCACTGGCGCTGGTGCGATTCGGTCTCCGCGCGCCAAGCGATGCGCGCATCGTGAACACCGTGCAGGCCATGGACGCGGTACTCAAGCGCACGCTGCCGTACGGGCCAGGGTGGCGGCGCTACAAGGGCGATCGCTATGGAGAGTACGATGATGGCCGCCCGTATGACGGCGGTGGAGTCGGGCGATGCTGGCCGCTGCTCACGGGCGAGCGCGCACACTACGAGCTGGCGGCGGGGCGGAAGAAGGACGCGCTGGCGCTACTGCGCGTGATGGAACAGTCGGCCAACGGCAGTGGATTGCTTCCCGAACAGGTGTGGGATGACGCGCCGATCGAAGCAGCCGAGCTGTTTCCCGGCCGGCCGGCCGGATCGGCCATGCCGCTCGTCTGGGCGCACGCCGAGTATCTCAAGCTGTGCCGCTCCCTCGCGGACGGGAAGGTGTTCGATACGCCAGCGCAGACGACGCAGCGCTACATCATGCAGGTCACGACATCGCCATACTCGTCCTGGAAATTCAACCTCATGCGGCGCGGCATTCTGGAAGGCAAGGTGCTGCGCCTTGAAGTGCTCGAGGAAGCCACCGTGCGCTGGAGCGCTGACAACTGGACGACGTTCGTCGACACGGACACGCGCGACACCGGCCTGGGCATCCACGTGGCGGATCTCGGGACGCCCCGCCTGCCTTCGGGAAGCCGCATCGTGTTCACCTTTCGCTGGGTGCAGGGCGGTCGGTGGGAGGGAAGCAACTTCGAGGTCATCGTGGAGGAATGAGGAGAGTTTGGGACAGGGGAATGCGCGTCACTCCCCCGACCCTCATTCCCCCACGATGATTTCCGGCCGCATGCCGAGAAAGAGCCCCGTCTCCACCACGCCAGGCCACGAGCACAGTTCGCGCGCGAGCGCCTCCGGATCGGCGATGCCGGCCGGGAACCTCGCGTCAATGAGGTAGTTCCCTTCGTCGGTCACGTAGGGCGACTCGCCATCCTTCTGCCGCTGCTCCGGCTCCGCACCGAGTGCGCGCAGCGCCTCCAGGTGCCCTGCCCACCCGAAGCGGACCACCTCGATGGGCAGCGGCGCCTTCGTGCCCAGCATGGGAACGAGCTTGCCCGCGTCAATGACCACCAGCCAACGCCTGGAGCGCGTCGCGACGATTTTCTCGCGCAGCAGCGCACCGCCGGCGCCCTTGATCATGCGGCCCGACGGATCCACTT
This sequence comes from Gemmatimonadaceae bacterium, assembly GCA_050733555.1. Taxonomy (GTDB): domain Bacteria; phylum Gemmatimonadota; class Gemmatimonadetes; order Gemmatimonadales; family Gemmatimonadaceae; genus JADGGM01. The sequence continues at coordinate 2,794 of JBOHTE010000307.1, forward strand.
CGTCCGCGCCATCGATCGTAATGTCGACGACCGGATGCGACTCGAGCGTCACCAGTGGAATGCCGTGCGCGAGCGCCAGGTGATGCGACGCATTCGATGTGGGAATACCGGCAATGTCGCGCAGCACGCCCGAGCGGATGCGGCGCCCGATCTCCTCGATGGCGAACGCTGACGTCGTGCCCGTGCCGAGTCCCACGACCATGCCGGATGCCAGACGCTCCACCGCTGCCTGCGCGGCGGAGCGCTTGAGCGCCTCGGCGGGGTCGGTCACGGCGTGCGCCACACCGCGCCCTCGCGGCCAATGAGCTCATCCGCGCACGCGGGTCCCCACGAGCCGGCCGCGTAGTTCGGAAAGTCCTCCGATTCATCCAGCGTGGCCTCCACGAGCGGATCCACGAGGCGCCACGCCTCCTCCACGGAATCCGCGCGGTCGAACAGCGTCGCGTCGCCCTGCATGCAGTCGAGAATCAGCGTTTCGTACGCCGTGTACTCACCGCTCCGTCCGAACGCATCCGCATAGCTGAAGATCATGCGCACCGGCGTGACGCGAATGTCCACCCCGGGCGCCTTCACCTCGAAGCGTAGTGAGATTCCCTCCTCCGGCTGGATGCGAAACGCCAGCAGATTGGGATCGAGCTGCTCGGAGCCGGAGAGCTTGAAGAGCGTGTGCGGTGGCCGGCGGAATTGCACGGCGATCTCGGTCACGTGGCGGGCCATCCGCTTGCCGGAGCGGAGAAAGAAGGGCACCCCCTGCCAGCGCCAGTTCTGAATGTCGAGGCGCAGCGCGGCGAAGGTCGGTGTACGCGACTCCGGATTGACCCCGGGCTCCTCGCGGTATCCCGGCGCCGGCTTTCCGTCCATCGTGCCCGGCCCGTACTGGCCGAGGGCCAGCGCGCTGCGCGCCTGCGCCGGCGTGAAATCACGGATGGCTTCAATGACCTTCACCTTCTCGTTCCGCACCGCGTCCGCGCTGAACGTGTTGGGCGGCTCCATGGCGGTGAGCGCGAGCAGTTGCAGCAGGTGATTCTGGAACATGTCGCGAATCACGCCCGCTTCCTCGTAGTACGCGGCGCGATGCTCCACCCCCACGGTTTCCGCCGCGGTGATCTGGACGTGATGCACGTGGTCGCGATTCCAGATCGGCTCGAAAATGGAATTGGCGAAGCGGTGCACCAGGAGATTCTGCACCGTCTCCTTGCCCAGGTAATGATCGATCCGGTAGATCTGCTTCTCGGCGAACGCGCTGCGGACCAGCGTGTTCAGCGCGTGCGCACTGTCCAGGTCATGGCCAAAGGGCTTCTCGATGATCACCCGCGCCCAGCGCTTGCTGTTCTCCTGTTCGCGCGGCGCGAGCCCGCTCTCGGCCAGATGACGCACGACATCAGGATAGAGACTGGGCGGGATGGCGAGATAGAACAGGCGACCGCCGCCCCGCGCATCCGGTCCCTCGATGGACGCCAGTTTTTCCTTCACCCTGGCGTACGTGCCGCCGTTGCGCAGATCACCGCCAATGTAGCTCACGCGCTGCAGGAACTTCGCCCGGCTTGCGGCATCGGTCTGCACGCTCTCGTCGGACGTCGCGATCGCCTGATCCATGTCCGCGCGAAAGGCGTCATCGGTCCTGGCGCCGCCACTCACGCCGATCACGGTGAAGCCCGGATCGAGCAACTGGTCGTGCGCCAGGTTGGAAATGGCCGGCATGAGCTTGCGGTGCGTGAGATCGCCGCTCGCGCCGAAGATGATCATTGTGCACGGCCCCGCGCAGCGGACGGGCCGTTCCGTGGCCCGCGGCTGTGCCGGCGCGACGGGCGCGACCAGTTGCGTACTCATTCCGCGTGCACCGCGTGGCCGCCGAATTCGTGCCGGAGTGCCGCAATCACCTTCGCGCCGAACGACTCTTCCTGGCGTGAGCGCAGCCGCGCCAGCAGCGAGAGGGTGATCACGGGCGCCGGCACGTTCAGATCGATCGCTTCCTGCACGGTCCACCGCCCTTCACCGGAATCGTCCACGTAGCCCCTGAGATCCGCCAGCGTGTTGTCCTTCTCGAAGGCGCTCTCGGCCAGCTCATTCAGCCAGGACCGGACGACGCTGCCGTGGTTCCAGACGGCGGCCACCTGATGCAGGTCCACGTCGAATTCGCTCGACGCGTGCAGAATCTCGTAGCCTTCGGCGTAGGCCTGCAGCATGCCGTACTCGATCCCGTTGTGCACCATCTTCACGTAGTGGCCGCTTCCGGTC